>DQUX01000003.1 GCA_015662065.1 Anaerolineales bacterium
CTCGACACCCCCCCCACCCTCCTCTTCGTCGGCCGCCTCCGCTACTACAAGGGGCTGGACACGCTCCTGCACGCCCTCACCGACCTGCCTGGCGTCCGCCTGAAAATCGTGGGCGACGGGCCGATGCGCCGTCCCTGGGAGAGACTGGCAGCGGAACTGGGGGTTGCCGGCCGGGTCCGCTTCCTCGGCGAGGTGGACGATGCCGACCTGCCCCCCCTGTACCACCAGGCCCACCTCTTCGTCCTCCCCGCCAACACCCGCGCCGAGGCCTTCGGCACGGTGCTGCTGGAAGCGATGGCCTCAGGCCTGCCTTGCGTCACCACCGACGTGGGCACCGGCACCTCCTGGGTGGTGCAAGAGGGGGCGACAGGGTTGGTCGTGCGCCCGCAGGACCCCAAGGCCCTCGCGGGAGCGATCCGCAGCCTCCTGACCGACCCCGAGCACCGGGCCAGGATGGCCCAGGCAGGCCGCGCCCGGGTGGAGGCGGAGTTCACCCAGGCCCAAATGATCGCCCGGGTGCAGGCAGTGTACGAGGAAGCACTGACCGCTTGATTTTTCACCCGTTTCAGGTAAGATACATCGCAAGGAGAGATAGATGCGACGTCTGTCCAGGGCACGCTTCCAGGAAGAACTGGACCGCATACTCGAAGGGCTTCGCCAGTACCGGCCGCTGAAGGTCATCCTCTTCGGCTCCTTTGCCAGGGGAGATGACCACGCGCTCAGTGATATAGACCTGGTGATCGTTAAGGAAACAGACCGGCCCTTCGCGGAGCGGACCGGCGATGTGCTGGCCCTGTGCGACTACTCCATCCCCCTAGAACCTCTAGTCTATACGCCGGAAGAGCTCGCCCGGCTGCAAGCAGAGGGGAACCCTTTCATCGAACAAGTCCTGCGTGAGGGAAAGGTCATCTATGAATCGTAACCTGCAGAAAGCCCATCGCTGGCTCGCTCAGGCTGTCCACGATGCCAATGCAGCCGACCTGAACGCTCGCGAGGGATATGCGGCCCTGGCCTGCTTCCTGGCCCAGCAGGCAGCGGATAAGGGGCTGAAGGCTTACCTCTATGCCCAGCAGGTTGGGCAACGGATCCCCCCCGAGGAGGAGGTGCCGTGAGAATCCTGGTCACCGGCGGCGCGGGCTTCATCGGCTCTAACCTGGTGGATGCACTGATGGCCCAGGGCCACGAGGTCACCGTCCTGGACAACCTCTCCGTGGGCAAGGTGGAGAACATCGCCCACCACCTGGATAACGAGCACTTCCACTTCGTCAACGACTCCATCCTCAACCTCACCACCCTGGAGCGATTGGTCCGCCAGGCCGACCTGATCTACCACCTGGCGGCGGTGGTGGGGGTCAAGTACGTGGTGGAGGACCCCCTGACTGCCATCATCACCAACGTCCGGGGCACGGAGAACGTGCTGGAGCTGGCCTTCAAATACTGGGTCAAGACCGTCATCGCCTCCAGCTCCGAGATCTACGGCAAGTCCACCGAGGTCCCCCTCCGGGAGGATAGCGACCGGCTGCTCGGGCCGACCTCCGTCGGCCGCTGGTCCTACTCCGACGCTAAAGCGATCGACGAGTACTTCGGCCTCGCCTACGCCCGCAAGGGGCTGCCCGTGACCGTGGTCCGCTACTTCAACGCCTACGGCCCCCGGCTCGACCCGCTGGGCTACGGCAGCGTCATCGCCCGGTTCATCACCCAGGCCCTGCAGGGCGATCCCCTGACCGTCTACGACGACGGGGAACAGACCCGCTGCTTCACCTACGTGGAAGACACCGTGGAGGGCACCATCCTGGCCGCCACGGTCCACCAGGCGGCGGGGCAGGTTTTCAACATCGGCTCCAACCGGGAGACCAGCATCAACGAACTGGCCCGGCTGATCCGAGGACTGACCAACTCCCCCTCCGAGATCGCCCACGTGCCCGCCGCATCCACCTACGGCCCCGACTTCGAAGAGACGCGCCGCCGCGTGCCGGACGTGACCCGGGCGCGGGACGTGCTGGGCTTCGAGGCCCGGACCCCGCTGGAAGAGGGGCTCCGCCGGACCCTGGACTGGTTTCGGCGACGAAACGGGGGGTAGGCACCCCAACGTAGGGAGCAAACAACGATGTCCTCAACTCGACTGAGCGCTCTGCTCGACGGTATCCTGGAGGCCGGCTGGCTTTCGGCGATCGTCGTCACGCCGCTGTTCTTCAACATCTACTCCAGCCGCATCTTCGAGCCGGACAAACTGACCACCCTCCGGTCCATCGCCCTGGTGATGGCCGCCGCCTGGCTGGCCCGGTGGATAGAGGAGCGGGCCGGCGGTCAACGCCCCCTGCGCATCACCCGGCGGACCCCGCTGGTGCTCCCCACCCTCTTCACCGTCCTGGTCTACCTGGTCAGCACCCTCTTCTCCGTCACCCCCCACACCAGCTTCTTCGGCTCCTACCAGCGACTCCAGGGCACCTTCACCACCCTCTCCTACATCGTCATCTTCCTGATCGTCCTGGACCGAATGCGGACTCGGGCGCAGGTGGATCGCTTCATCACCACCCTGATCCTCAACAGCCTCCCCATCGCCCTCTACGGCTTCGTCCAGCACTCCCGACGCGACCCCCTCCCCTGGGGCGGAGACGTGACCAAGCGGGTCGCCTCCAATATGGGCAACGCCATCTTCGTCGCCGCCTACCTGATTATGGTGGTGCCCCCTACCCTGGCCCGCATCGTGCACTCCTTCCGGTCCATTCTGACCGACGAGGAGACCGGTACGGCGGACGTGCTCCGCGCCGCAGCCTACATCTTCATCTTCCTGGTCCAGGTCATCGCCATCTGGTACACCAAGAGCCGCGGTCCCCTGATGGGCCTCCTGGTCGGGCTGAGTGTGTGGGTCTTCCTGGGACTGCTGAGCCTGCAGCACACCGCCCGGAGGGCTAGTCCCCTCCAGCCCAACCATCTCCTCGGGGACCTGGGGCGAGGCCTGGCCTTCGGGCTGGGAAGTCTGGCGGCGGCGGGGACGGCGGCGGGGCTCCTCTACCTCGCCAGCCGGGCCGTCGCCGCGCCGGGCAGCAGCCTCCCCCAGTGGATCGGGATGGGCACCGCCCTACTGGTCCTTTCGGGCGGCTGGCTGACCTTCATCGTCAACCGGTGGGGCTACCGCTGGCTGTGGATCGGCGCGCTGCTCATCGGCATCCTCTTCGCCGCCGGCCTCCTATCCATCAACCTGGTCGAGCCGATCCACGCCTGGAGCCAGCAGCAACCCTGGATGGGTCGGCTGGACGACGTGCTCCAGGCCGAGAGCGGCACCGGTAAGGTCCGCTCCCTCCTCTGGCAGCAGGCCCTGGACCTGATCTTGCCCCACGAACCCCTCGAGTATCCGCCCACCGCAGCCGACCCCGAGGGGCACCCCGACCGCTTCAACAGCCTGCGACCGCTGGCGGGGTACGGCCCGGAATCTATGTTCGTGGCCGCCAACCGCTTCTACCCGCCGCTCCTGGGCCACTACGAGGCCCGCACCGCCTCCGGCGACCGCGCCCACAACGAGACGCTGGACACGCTGGTCATCACCGGCCTGCTGGGCTTCGCTGCCTACCTGTGGCTGTTCGGCAGTCTCTTCTACTTTGGCCTGCGCTGGCTGGGATTCCTGCCCGATGGCCGCCGGCGGCCTCTCTTCTTCGCCCTGCTGATCCTGGGGGCAGCCATCGCCGTGGCGGTGGTCATCCCCGCCACCGGCCCGCATTTCTTCGGGCTGGCCGTCCCCGTCGGGATGACGGGAGGGCTGCTTCTCTACCTCATCCTCCACGGCTTCTCCGCGTACCGGAAACGGGAGGACAGCCCGGCGCTCCATCCCGACTCCATCCTGCTGACCGGCATCCTGGCCACTTTCGTGGCCCACCTCATCGAGATCAACTTCGGCATCGCTATCGCCGCTACCAGGACCACCTTCTGGGCACTGGCCGGGACGTTTGTGGTCGTAGGTCTGCAATGGCTCGTGGAGGAAGAGAAACACCCGGCAGCATCTCCGGCGGACCGGCACGTCCGGGACAAGCGCAGGAAGAAACGGCGCCGACAACCGGTCCCCTCCCGGCCGCGCCGGGCCCCCCGCTCGACCACCCCGCCCTGGCTGTGGCCCAGCCTGGGCGCAGCCCTCATCGGCGCGCTGATCCTGGGCACGCTGGCCTACGACTTCGTGAACAACGTGGAGCGGCTGACCGACCCGCTACAGATCCTCTGGCGCTCCCTGGCGGTGGTCGCCATCCCCGCCAACCGACCACCCCGCTCCTCCCTGGGCATCCTGATGGTGTTCGGGATGACCTGGCTGACGACCGGCCTGCTGACGGTGGCCCAAATGGTGAAGCGGGGGAGCTTCCGAGAACGACGGGGAGAGGAATGGGCCGCCGCCCTGGTCGTCCTGAGCCTCCCCCTGGTGGCGGGAACGGCCTTCGGGCTGGCCCTGGCCGGGCGACACGCCCACGCGGCTGGCGCGCAGATCCAGACCATCGCCGACGCCCTCCGCCTCTCCGAGTATGTGGCAGGGCAGGTCGGCGCCTACTACCTCTTCCTGGCCGCCGTTCTTCTGCTGGGCGGGGCGGCCCTGACGGGCGAGCGGGCCCTGCCCAAGCGGTGGGGGACCATCGCCGGCACGGCGGTCGCCCTGGTACTGCTGGTCGTGGTCCCTACCGCCGCCTACCAGCTCAACCTCCGTCCCATCCTGGCCGACATCGTCTACAAGCAGGGCGATCCGTGGGAGCGGCAGGGCCAATGGGCGGTGGCGATCCAGCACTATCAGCGGGCCATCGAACTGGCCCCCCAGGAGGATTTCTACCACCTCTACCTGGGCCGGGCCTACCTGGAGTACGCCACCTCACTAGACGACCCGATCCAGCAGGACCTGGTGATGCGGGAGACGGAGCGGGTGCTGCTGACCGCCCAGGCCCTTAACCCCCTCAACACCGACCACAGCGCCAACCTGGCCCGGATGTACAGCCGCTGGTCGGGCCTACCGGCCGGCCGGGAGCACAGCCAGGCGCTGGCGGAGCTCTCCTCCCACTACTACGATACCGCCACCCGCCTGAGCCCCCACAACGCCATCCTCTGGAATGAATGGGCCCGCCTCTATCACTACATCCTGGGCGATGAGGAGGGGTTCCAGCGCACCATCAACCGCTCTCTGGAACTGGACCCTGAGTTCGAGCAGACCTGGCTCCTCATCGGCGATGTGCGCCTTGAAGAGGGGGACCTGGAGGGGACGGTCGAGGCCTACCGCACCGCGCTGGAGATCCGCCCCCGCCAGCCGCACGTGTGGAACGCCCTGGGACGGGTCTACCTGCAACTGGGGCGGCCCCAGGAGGCCATCGAGGCCCTCTCCCAGGCGCTGGAACTGGCCCCCAACGCTCGGGACGCCTGGGATACCCATCGGCTGCTGGCCATCGCGTACCACCAGACCGGCGATCCCATCCAGGCCCTGATCGAAGCGCAGATCGCCCTGCAGATGGCCCCGGAGGATCAGCGGCCACTGGTAGAAGAACTGCTACAGCAATTGCAGCAACCGCCGCCCGGGGAAACGTCGCCGTGACCGTCTACCTTCTTGTCTTCGCTGGCGCGCTGGTGCTGGCCATCGGCGGGACCCCCCTGGCCCGCCTCCTGGCCCCCCGGATGGGCGTGATGGACCAACCCTCCGCCCGCAAGGTCCACACCCGGCCGGTGCCGAGGCTGGGCGGCGCGGCCATCTACCTGGCCGTGCTGGCCGCCGCCGTGATCCTGGGCGAGCGGTACCGGTTCGCCCAGTTCGGCTCCATCATCATCGGTGCCACCGGCATCTCCTTCCTGGGCCTGCTGGACGACCGGTGGGGCGTGCGACCCATCATCAAGATCGTCGGGCAGGTGCTGGCGGCCCTGCTCCTCTGGGCCACCGGAGTCCGCGTGGGCACCTTCCACCTCCCCCCACTGGACCTTGCCATCACGGTTTTCTGGGTTGGCTACATCACCAACGGCCTCAACCTCTTGGACAATATGGACGGGCTGGCCGGGGGGGTGGCCGCCATCGCCGCCGCCTACTTCGCCCTGATGTGTGCCTTCAGCGGGCAGTACCTGGTGGGCGCCCTCTCGGCGGCCGTCCTGGGAGCCTGCCTGGGCTTCCTCTTCTACAACCTGAACCCGGCCAGTATCTTCATGGGGGATTCCGGCGCCCTCTTCCTCGGCTTCACCCTGGCCGCCGTCGGCATCAAGCTCCGCTTCCCGGAGAACGTCACCTTCGTCACCTGGATGGTGCCGGTGCTGGTGATGGGGTTGCCCATCTTCGACACCACCCTGGTCATCCTCTCCCGCCTGCGCCGGGGGCTCAACCCCCTGACCCACCCGGGCAAGGACCACGTCTCCCACCGGCTGGTGGCCGCCGGGATGACCCCCCGAGAGGCCGTCCTCACCCTCTACGTCGTAGCCTTCGTCCTGGGTATGATGGCCGTCTTCGTCACCCAGGCCTCCGTGGCCGAAGGTTATACCGTCGGAGGGCTTACCCTCCTGGCCGGCCTCTATGCCCTGTGGCAGCTCGAACGCCCTCCCTTCTTCGAATGAAAAATGACAAATGATAAATGACAAATATGTCTTCTTGCAAGACAAAATCACCAACCGTTCCGCCCACATCGCCGTGATCGGGCTGGGGTACGTGGGGTTGCCTCTGTCCGTGGGGTTCGCCCGGGCCGGCTTTCACGTCGTCGGCGTGGAAGTGGACGAACGGAAGGTCGCATCGTTAAACGCCGGACAGAGCTACATCGAAGATGTCACCGATGCCGACCTGGCCCCCCACGTGGAGGCCGGCCTCCTGCGGGCCACCGCCGACTACGACGCCCTGCACGACACGGACGCCATCTTCATCTGCGTCCCCACTCCCTACGACGCCCAGCGCGCGCCCGACCTCTCCTTCGTCCGCGCCGCCGCCGAGGGAATCCGCCCCCGCCTCAAGCCTGGCCAACTGATCGTCCTCCAATCCACCACCTACCCCGGCACCACCGAGGAGGTGGTCCAGCCCATCCTGGAGCAGAGCGGCCTTAAGGCCGGCGCCGATTTCTACCTGGCCTTCTCGCCGGAGCGGATCGATCCCGGCAACCCCCAGTGGTCGGCCTACAACACCCCCAAGGTGGTCGGCGGCATCACCCCCGAGTGCACCCGGCTGGCCTGCGACCTCCTGAGCCAGATGGGCGCGCCGGTCCACCCGGTCTCCTCCCCCCGGGCCGCCGAGATGACCAAGCTCCTGGAGAACATCTTCCGCTCCGTCAACATCGCCCTGGTCAACGAACTGGCCCTGCTGGCAGAGCGGATGGGGATCGACTTCTGGGAGGTGGTCGAGGCGGCCAAGACCAAACCCTTCGGCTTTATGCCTTTCTACCCAGGGGCGGGGGTCGGCGGGCACTGCATCCCGGTGGACCCCTACTACCTGAGCTGGAAGGCCCGCGAGTACGATTTCTACACCAAGTTCATCGAGCTGGCCGCCGAGGTGAACCAGGCGATGCCCTACCACGCGGTGGACCTGGTGACCAAGGCCCTCTCCCGGCGAGGCCGCCCCGTTAAGGGCGCCCGGATCCTGGTGCTGGGCGTGGCCTTCAAGCCGGACGTGGACGACCCCCGCAACTCCCCCGCCGAGCGGGTCATCGAGTTGCTCCTCTCGCGCGGGGCCCGGGTCCGCTATCACGATCCCCACGTGGACCGCTTCCGGGTCGGCGGGGACGTCTTCTACCGGCCCAACCTCACCCTGGAGTCGGTCTCCCTAACCGACGAGGAACTCAGGGCGGCCGACTGCGTCGTCATCGTCACCGGACACCACAGCCTGGACTACGAACAGGTGGTGGAAAAGGCCCCCTTGGTCGTGGACTGCTGCAACGCCACGGCATCCCCCGCCCACAGCTCCGACCGGGTGGTCCGCCTGGGGGCCCCGTTCCCACCGAAACTAACGTGACCGAGAACCGTCGCCCCCCACCCGCCCCCTGGCGCTTGCGGCTGGTGCAGGCCCTGACCCTCGTCGTGGTCATCGGCGCGTCGGTGGCGACGATCTGCTTTCGGGACCATATTCAGAAGCTGGCGGCCTATGGTTACACGGCGGTCTTCCTGGTCGGCCTGATCAGCAACGCCACCGTCATCCTCCCCATTCCCGGGCTGGCCGTCAGCTCCCTGATGGGCGGCGTCTTCAACCCCTGGCTGGTGGGGCTGGTGGGAGGGATCGGGCAGGCGCTAGGGGAACTCTCCGGCTACATGGTCGGCTACAGCGGTCAGACACTGGTGGACCGAGGCCCCGCCTACGACCGGGTCTCCACCTGGATGCGCCGCCACGGCGTGCTGACCATCTTCGTCCTGGCCCTCGTCCCCAACCCGATCTTCGACCTGGGTGGGATCGCCGCCGGCGCGGTCCGCTTCCCCCTCTGGAAGTTCCTGGTCAGTTGCGCTGCCGGCAAGGTGGTCAAGAACATCGGTTTCGCCTTGGCAGGGTACTACGGGCTCGAGACGCTCCTTCGCCTGCTCCAGAAGTAGCTTGACAAGGCCACATTAACATAAAGCCCTCGCTTTGAAGGCGCCAAGCGGGTCTGTGACCCGCGTCTCCGGCCGAAAGCTACCGTGTTCGGCCAAGGTCGGGGGTCACAGGCCCCCTCAGAGCATACAACTGGATTTCCCAAAGCGCCCAAAGGAGGAAAGCCCTATGGACTTCGAACTGAGCGAGGAACATCGGATGATCCGCCGCATGGTGCGGGACTTCGCCGAAAAGGAGATCGGACCCCGCGCCGAGGAGATCGACGCCACCGACGCCTTCCCCGACGACCTCTTCCGCCGGATGGGGGAGCTGGGCATCCTGGGCCTCCCCTTCCCTGAGGAGTACGGCGGCTCCGGCGGCGATTATACGAGCCTGGTCATCGCCCTGGAGGAGATCGCCCGCGTCTCCGGCTCGATGGCCATCACGCTGGATGCCCACACCTCCCTCTGCTGCGAGCCCATCTACCTCTTCGGCACCGAGGAGCAAAAGCGCAAGTACCTGGTGCCGCTGGCGCGGGGGGAGAAGGTCGGGGCCTTCGGCCTCACCGAGCCCCAGGCGGGGTCCGATGCCGGGGCCACCCGCACCCGCGCCGTGCGGGATGGGGACGAATGGGTCATCAACGGCCAGAAGATCTTCATCACCAACGGCTCCATCGCCGATGTGGTGGTCATCACCGCTAAGACCGATCCCGAGGCCGGCACCCGAGGGATCTCCTCGTTCATCATCGAGAAGGGCGCCCCCGGCTTCCAGCCGGGTCGGGACGAGAAGAAGATGGGGCTCAAGGGGTCGGTGACCTCGGAGCTGTTCTTCGAGGACTGCCGCATCCCAGCCGGAAACCTGCTGGGCAAGGAGAACGAGGGCTTCAAACAGTTCCTGCGGACGCTGGACGCAGGGCGGGTCGCCATCGCGGCGATGGCCCTGGGGCTGGCCCAGGGGGCCTACGAGCGGGCCGTGGCGTATGCCAAGGAGCGGGTCCAGTTCGGACAGCCCATCGCCAATTTCCAGGCCGTCCAGTGGATGCTGGCCGATTCGGCCACCGAACTGGATGCCGCCCGGTTGATGGTCTACCGAGCCGCCTGGCTGAGAGAGCGGGGGGGGCGCTTCACCAAAGAGGCCTCGATGGCCAAGCTTTTCGCCACCGAGATGTCGGAGCGGGTCTGCCGGCGGGCCATCCAGGTCCACGGCGGCTACGGCTATGTGCGAGAGTACGGGGTAGAGAGGATGTATCGGGATCAACGGCTGTGCGCCATCGGCGAGGGGACCAACGAGATCCAGCGGATCGTGATTGCCCGGCACATCCTGAGGGATTGACAAACTACAGGTCGATGGATATCGGGTGTCAAACGTCAGGCGTCAAACGTCAGCCGAGGAATTCCAGAGGGTCTCACCGGCATCGCCCAGCCAGGTCTTCGCCTGGTGCTTGACGAGGGCGACGAGGAGGCGGAGGAGGTGCTTGGGCAGGTCGGTAGCCATCGCGGCGCTCCTTGGGAAGGAGAACGGCGCCTCTACGCGTCAGGCGTCAACCGAAGTACTGAAAGAGTGAGTGCGCTGACAATGTCACATTGCGCTCTGAGGGGGTCTGTGACCCCCGGCTTCGGCTAGAGGCGCGGGTCACAGACCCGCTTGGAGCCTTCAAATCCAGCGAGGATTATAGCACACGGCCCGGCCCACGCAAAACCTACCCCTGACGAACTAACAGCAGGACAGCCTTTCCGGGCCGTCCAGAGGGGCAGGCTGAGAAGCCTGCCCTACAGCAGGAGCGAACGACGACTGTCAAGGCGAGCAAGGCGCAGTCTGGGGAGCTGTGGTCAGAAGTATGCTTCGTACCCTTCGATCCCCAGTTCGTCCCGCACCACCTGCAGCTCTCGCCGCAGGTTGGGGTTGACGGGGATGCCCCGCCGGCGGATCTCCTGCTCTTTCCCGTACTCCTTCTCGCCGGCGACGTAGATCCGGTCGTGGCCGGGGGCCTTGCGGGCTCCCTGCAGCGCCCGCAGGATCGCCCCGGTGATGCGGCGGAACTCGTCCAAGGGGATGAAATGCTCCACATCGATGGCCAGGAAGAAGTGGCCCAGCATATAGGGCCGCCGGGAGCCGTCGGGCGCGTAGCCCAGGAGATCTTTCATGAACACTCCGCCGGAGAGAGCGGAGGAGAGAATCTCCACTATCACGCCCAGACCGTACCCCTTGTGGCCTCCCCCCTCTTCGCCCGGGCCGCCCAGCGGCAGCAGGGCGGCCTGGGCCGCGCCCAGGGCCTCCAGAATCTGTGCGGGGTCGGTGAGGGGATCCCCCTGCTCGTCGATGACCCAGCCCGCCGGCACCGGTTTCTCGGCCCGGGCCAGCACCTCGATCTTGCCCCGCTGGGTGATGGGGGTCGCGGCGTCAAAGCAGAACGGGTAGGGCAGGTCGGTGGGGGCGGCGAAACCGATGGGATTGGTGCCCAGCATCGGCTCGGTGCTGAAGGTGGGGGCCACGGCCGGCCGGGCGTTGGTCACCGCCAGGCCGATCATCCCCTCCCGAGCTGCCATCAATGGGTAGTAGCCCGCGATACCAAAGTGAGAGGAGTTGCGCACCGCCACCGCCCCCAGGCCGTACCGCCGGGCCTTATCCATCGCCATCCGCATCGCGCGGTAGGCGATGACGTGGCCCATCCCGTGGTGGCCGTCCACCAGCGCTGTGGTCTCGGTCTCCTTGACCACCTCGAACCGGGTCTGGGTGAACTGGACCCCCGCCTTGATCCGGTCGTAGTAATACTTGAGGCGGCCCACGCCGTGGGACTCGATCCCCCGCAGGTCGGAGGTGATGAGGACGTCGGCGCAGATGCGGGCGTCCTCTTCGGGCACGCCCAGGGCCTGGAAGACCTCCATCATAAAGCTCTGGATCATTTCCACGGGGACGTACATCGTCTCAACCATACGTTCGCTCCTTCTCTGCTCAAGTCACTCGTTGAGAAAACCCGCTCTGGCGGTTCTGTGACCAGCCGAGATTATAGCCCGACCGTCCGATTTTGTACAAGGCGGGGAGGGAGGCCAACCGCTACCCGGTGCCGACCATCGCCCGGAGGGCGGCCAGATCCTCCTCCGTCAACTCCCGCCACCGCCCCGGTTCCAACCCCGCCAGACGCAGCGGCCCGATGCCGACCCGCACCAGCCGCAGTGTGGGGTGGCCCACAGCGGCGGTCATCCGCCGCACCTGCCGCTTACGCCCCTCGCGGAGGGTGACCCGCAGCCAGGCGGTGGGGACGCTCCTGCGGTATCGGATGGGCACCGGACGGGGCGGCAGATCCGGCTCCCCCGGCAATAACGCCACCTCGGCCGGCCGGGTGCGCCGTCCCGCCACCGTCACCCCCCTCCTCAAGGTCGCCAGGGCCTCCTCGGAGGGCATCCGCTCCACCTGGACCAGGTAGGTGCGGGGGTGGCCGAAGCGGGGTTCGGTGAGGCGGTGGATCAGCCAGCCGTCGTCGGTGAGCAGGAGGAGCCCCTCGCTATCCTGGTCCAGCCGCCCGGCGGCGTAGACCCCCACCACGGGGATGTAGTCAGAGAGGGTGGGACGGCCCTGCCGGTCGGTAAAGTGACTCATCACCCCGTAAGGTTTATGGAAGAGCAGGTAGCGGCAGAAGCGCACCTGCAAAGGCTTTTCGTCCAGGGTGATGGCGTCCTTGAGGGGGTCGGCGCGAGCCGAGGGGCCGAAGACCCGGCGGCCGTTCACCCGCACCCGCCCCTCCCGGAGGGCTCGGGCCGGATCGGTGATCCCTGCGGCCTCCAGAAGCACCGAGAGCAACTGTCGCCCCGCCACGCGGCTGGCACAACGGGGGCGGGACGCTCTTGCGGTAGGGTTGTCCATTGGTGCTCCGCCTCTTCGACCTTGACATTCAGTGAGTTTCTTAATATGGTACTCGCGGGCAGTCTCCCTCATTGAAGTGTTAATACTGCTTGCCCATCCCGCCGGGCGCCGAACCGCCCGGCCCGGTCGGCAAAGACCCCTTCGGGGGCCGGCCCTCGGCCCGCAGGGCTTGGTTTGTGAGCCCGGACGTTCACGTCCGGGCGGGCTTGCGCACAACAACACTTCACC
>DQUX01000355.1 GCA_015662065.1 Anaerolineales bacterium
CAAATCCTGAGAGATAACTTCGCACACGACTTTTGGGTAGTCTCCCGGTAAAGTGTTGTTGTGCGCAAGCCCGCCCGTGAACGTCCGGGCTCATAAACCAAGCCCTGCGGGCTGAAAGCCGGCCCCCGAAGGGGGCGTTGCCGACCGAGCCGGGCGGTTCGGCGCCCGGCGGGATGGGCAAGCAGCACCAACACTCAAGAGGGAGACTGCCTGAAAGTGATAGGTGGCTAGTTGCTTTATTTTACCACAATACCACAAAAACGGACGGGGGTAACGGGACTGGATGTGGAGTTTGGACAAGTGTCTGGATGTTGGTTGATTCCCTTTCGCCCGACGATCGGAAGTCGCGGGCTGGAGGGAGCGCGGGCCGGGCTTTCCCCCTGCCTGAGGACGGAGTTATCAGTTGTCAATCCATATAAACTGTGCTACCATATCTATCCACTTGGACGGGAGCCTCACCCTGGTCGAAGGGAGGTGATGTGTATCGTCGTGGGGCCTCTAGAGCGACCCTTGCGCGTTTCATGCCAGTCTCTCACCGAAGGAGGTGAAGCATGTCGAGGCGGTTCTTACCTTTGATGGTTGGTCTGATCGGCCTGGCCCTCATCCTCGGCGCGTGTAAACCCAGTCCCACACCGACCCCTGAGGAGGAGTTCGTCTTCGGCGTGATCTTGGTCGGCCCCTACAACGACCACGGCTGGAGCGAGGCCCACTATACCGCTGCCGAGTACGTCGCCGAGAAACTGCCCAACACTCGCTTTGTCTATCTGGACAAACTGAACCCCGCCGATCGGCCGGAGACCACCTTGGAGCAGGTGGTGGACGATATGGTCTCTCAGGGGGCCAAGATCATCTTCACGACCTCGGATGACTTTATGGAGGACACCGATCGGGCAGCGGAGAAGTATCCGGATATCTACTTCGTCCACATCTCCGGCGACCACGTTCTCACCGGGCAGGCCCCGCCCAACGTGAGCAACTATATGGGCAGGATGGAGTACGGGAAGATGATCGCCGGCTGCGCCGCTGCGCTGGCGACGGAGACAGGGACCATCGGTTACGTGGGGCCGCTGATCAACTACGAGACCCGCCGGTTGGCTGCCTCTGCCTACCTGGGTGCGCGCTACTGCTATGAGAACTTCCGCGGCGAGAACCCAGATGACCTCCGGTTCATTGTCACCTGGATCGGTTTCTGGTTCAACATCCCTGGCGTCACCCTCGACCCCACCGAGGTCTCCAACGACCTGATCAACGAGGGGGCGGACGTGCTGATGTCCGGCATCGACACCACCGAGGCGTTGGTCGTGGCCGGGCAGCGGGTCGGGCAGGGGGAGCGGATCTTCGCAGTGCCCTACGACTACGAGGAAGCCTGTAGCGAGGCCCCGGAGGTCTGCCTGGGTGTGCCGTACTTCAACTGGGGGCCCGGATACCTCCAGCAGGTCAAAGCAGCGATGGACGGGACCTGGAAGCAAGAGTGGATCTGGGCCGGTCCGGACTGGAACGACATCAACAATCGGGACACCAGCGCTATCGGGTTCAAGAAGGGCTCTGCCCTCACCGACGAGTGGTCGGCCCAGTTGGACCAGTTTATCGCCGGCATGGCCGACGGTTCCGTCGATCTCTTCGTCGGCCCGCTGAACTACCAAGACGGCACGCCGTTCCTGGCTGCGGGCGAGAAGGCGACCGACGAGCAGATCTGGTACATGGAGCAACTGCTAGAAGGGATGGAGGGGCCCAGCGAGTGAGGTGGGGTGGGGGATCCTCCCGCAGGCTTCAAGCCTGTGGGAGGATCCGCGGTTACCTATGAAAGTCGAACTGGTTAGGATCAAAAAATACTTCGGCCCCGTCCGCGCCAACGATGGGGTCTCGATGACCGTTGAGCCGGGGACCATCCACGGGCTGTTGGGAGAGAACGGGGCGGGCAAGACCACCCTGATGAAGTGTCTCTCCGGGTACCTCCACCCCGACGGGGGCGAGATCCGGATCGACGGTCGTTCGGTCTCCTTCGCCTCCCCCGCCGAAGCGATCCGGCACGGGATTGGGATGTTGCATCAGGACCCGTTGGATTTCCCCCAGATGCGGGTGCTGGACGACTTCCTCCTGGCCTTCGACGGCCGGCTGGTGCCGGACCGGCGGGAAGGGCTTCGGCTGTTACGGGAGTTGGGGCGGCGGTTTCATTTCGACCTGGATCCCGACGCGGAGGTGGGGCGGCTGACCGTCGGGGAGCGACAGCAGTTGGAGATCCTCCGCCTCCTGGCCCTGGGGGCCCGGGTCATCATCCTCGACGAGCCGACCACCGGCATCTCTGCCCCTCAGAAGGCCCAACTTTTTGAGACGCTCCGCCTCCTGACCAAGGAGGAGGGTCGGTCGGTGATTTTCGTCTCCCACAAACTGGAGGAGGTGGAGACGCTGTGTGACCGGGTGACGGTTCTCCGGCAGGGGAAAGTCGCTGGTGAGGCGGAGCGACCCTTCTCGGTGGACCGGCTGGTGGAGATGATGTTTGGGCGCAGTCTCCCGTCGCCCACCCGGCCGCCGGTGCCATTGGGGCCGCCAGTGCTGGAGGTGGAGGACCTGACCGTCGCCTCGTACCGCCTGGTCGTCAAGGGGGCCAGTTTGAAGGTGCGGGCCGGGGAGGTGATCGGGCTGGCCGGTCTCGAGGGGAGCGGACAACGGTTGTTCATGCGGGCCTGCGCGGGCCTGGAGCGGGCGACCGCGGGGCGGATCGTGGTGGACGGGCGGGATTTGGCCGGCGCGCCGTACCGGCGGTTCCTGGAGGCGGGCGTGGTCTACTTGCCGGCGGGCCGGTTGGAGGAGGGACTGGTCCCAGGCCTCACCCTGACCGAGCACTTCGCCCTGGTCGAGCGAGAAGGACCGTTTTTCATTGACTGGAAGGTCGCCCGGAAGCGGGCCCTGGAGCGTATTCGCCATTACAACATCGTGGGACGGCCGGAGACGAGAGTGGAATCCCTTTCCGGCGGAAACCAGCAGCGGGTCCTCCTGGCTCTTCTCCCCAACGGGTTACGGCTTCTCCTCCTGGAGCACCCCACCCGCGG
>DQUX01000323.1 GCA_015662065.1 Anaerolineales bacterium
ACGAACTAAGAACGCCGGAATCGAAGGAAACTTTGCGCTCTTTGTGGTTCGATACCAGCCGCAGGCGGTCGGCAACACCGGAGAGGGAGACCACCCAAAACTTCAGTACTTGAGAATTCTAGCTCCTGACCGGTCTGCGACCGGCCAGATCGGCGGGCCCCAACCCCGCCTAGAGCGAGTTTTCTCAACCGCTGATTATGGAGCGCGTAGTGTCGTAAGAGCCGGTGTGCGGTTGGGCGTCTGGCGGGCTTGACAACCCGGCCAATTCGCGGTAATATATAAGCGTCCCTTTATCAAGCTTTTGTTTATACATCAGGAGGGTCTGTGAGCACAGGCAGACAACCGGACGACCGGCTGCGCCAGGCAGCCCGCTTCTTCTACGCCCTGAAAGACCCCCTCCGGCTCCGCATCTTCGTGACGCTTGCCCAGACCGGCGAGATGACGGTCACCGAGCTGGTGCGGGCGGTGCGGGTGAGCCAGCCGCTGGTCTCCTGGCACCTGGCCCGGCTGCGCGCCGCCGGCCTGGTACACGTGGAGCGAGACGGCCGGATCGCCCGCTATTCGGCGGATCTGGAAGCGATGGAACACCAATATGCGGATTTCCGCGCTCTACTGACCGAGACCCCAGATAACCACGGGTGAGGCTACAGAAAAGAGACGCGAGAACGGCTTGGGGAGGGCGGGGTGGAAAAAGTGCAGGCAGAACAGACACGGCCCACCAAAGCAAGAGAAAAACTCCATTATGAGACCTTCACGGACTGGGCACGAGATACCGCCGAGGTTGTCACCGTCCCCGTGGCCCGGTTCCTGGCCGGGCTGGGCATCCACCCCAACACGCTGAGCCTGCTGGGCTTCCTGCTCAGCATAGCGGTGGCAGCGGTGCTCGCTATCGGCCAGTTGACCCTCGGCGGATGGCTGCTGGCGGTCACCGCCCCCATAGACGCCTTCGACGGCGCGTTGGCCCGCGTGATCGGCCAGAAGAGCCGTTTCGGAGCCTTCCTGGATTCTACCCTCGACCGTCTCTCAGAGGCCGCCGTGCTATCCGGCCTGGCCTCCCACTACCTGCGCCGGGGAACCACCCTCGAGGTGATGCTGATCTTCGCCGCGATGATAGGCTCTGTGCTGGTCAGCTACACAAGGGCGCGGGCGGAGGGGCTGGGCTTCTCCTGCAGAATAGGGGTCCTGACCCGGATGGAGCGGGCGGCGGTGCTGGTCATCGGGCTGATCCTGGGATACCCGGCGGTGGCGCTCTGGACCCTGGCGGTGGGGGCCAACCTGACCGCGCTGCAGCGCATCCTCCACGTGTACCGACAGAGCCAGAGGAGCGAGTAGTCGCAGCCACCTATCCCGCACCCTCGGCCTTGGCAACCCAGCCATAGCCCGCGGTGGGTCGCAGGCGATCCTCTAGCGACCGGCGATCCGCCTCAGGGCTCGCTCGATCTCCCCCCGCAACACCGGGTCGGTGTTCACATCCAGAGCACGGATGAAGGCCGCCCGCGCCTCCTCTACCCGGCCCAGGTAAACGTAGACCTGACCCAGATGATAGTAGGCGGTCACCAGGGAGGGGTCCAGCTCCACCGCCCGCAACAGGCGTCCCTCCGCCTCGGGATAGTGACCCGATAGAAACTGCGCCCACCCCTGCAGGTCCTGCGCCACGCCGCTCTCCGGCGCCAACCGGAGCAGGTTGAGCGCTGCCTCCAGCCCCTGCCGCGCCATACTCCGGTCCAGGTAGAAGCGGGCCACCCCCTCCCACACCGCCGGGTCCTCCGGGGCCAGGCGCGTGGCCTCCTCCAGCCAAACCTCCGCCACGCTGTACTGGCCCAGGCCGGCGTACACCTGGGCCAGGTAGAGGCTCAAAGCCGGATTGTCCGGGTCCAGGTCGTAGGCAGCCTCCAGGTGGGGGCGGGCCGCAGCGGGGTCACCTGTCCGCAGGTGGTACAGCCCCAGCAGGGAGCGGGCCAGGGCGGAGTCGGGGGCCAGGCGGACCGCCTCCTCCAGATGCTCCAGACCCTCCTGAGAACGGCCGCTCTGGACCAGGGCCTGGCCCAGAAGGGCGTGGGCCTCGGCGTAGGCGGGGCGGCGGGCCAGCGCCCACTCGAGGGCCAGCACGGCCAGGGCTGGCTCCCCGTGGGCCAGGCAGGTCTGCCCCACCTGTGCCAGGCGATGGGCCGGGTCATCCCCCGCCCTCCCCAACACATCCATCAGCTCGGAGGCCAGGGGGGTAGACGCGGCCTCGAGGTGCGGCCCGGCGGCAGCGGGGTTGGAGAGGGCCAGGAGCGCCCCCAACCCCTCGTGGGCCAGAGGGTCGGCGGGGTCCATCCCCAGGAGCGCCCGGTAGTGGGCCATCGCCTTCTCGAGGCGGCCCAGGCCGACGTATCCCCGGGCGACCAGACGGCGGACAGCCAGGTCGGTAGGGTCCAGGGCCAGGGCCCTCTCCCCGTGGACGATGGCTCCCTCCCAGTCCCCCTGGGCGGCGCAGAGGGCGGCCCGGAGAGACACCACTTGGGCAGGGGAACCGCCCCGTCGCTCCGCCGCCGCTACTGCCGCCAG
>DQUX01000078.1 GCA_015662065.1 Anaerolineales bacterium
CAACTGGCCCTCTCTAGCGGCGAGGAGGTGGGGTACAACGAGTGGGACGGCACCCACTTCGTCACCACCTCCAAGTGCAGCATCGAAGCGTATAAGGAGGCGGGGATCACCAACCCGAGGGAGGAGATCAGCATGATGGAGGTCCACGACTGCTTCTCCATCACCGAACTGGTGACGATGGAGGACCTCCACATCTCTGAGCGGGGGCAGGCCCCTCGGGACGTGCTGGACGGCTTCTTCGACCTGGACGGGCAGATCCCCTGCCAGCCCGACGGCGGTCTCAAGTGCTTCGGCCACCCCATAGGCGCCTCCGGCCTGCGGATGCTCTACGAAATGTACCTGCAACTCCTGGGCCGGGCCGGCGAGCGGCAGATCCCGAACCCCCGCTTCGGCCTCACCCACAACCTGGGCGGGATGCCCTATGCCAACATCTGTAGCGTCGCCATCGTGGGAAGATATGGGGAGTGAGACGGAATACGGAATACGGAGTACGTATTCCGTACTCCGTAGAACGTGGTGCTCGAAATGAAGTACTCTCATCCGAGACTGAACGAGCCGGTGACGGCCATCGGCGGGCACTACGTCCTCGTGAAGGAGGAGCGATTGCCGTTCCGGGGGCGGGAGGTGCTCTACCTGGTGGGGTACGCCGCCTTCGACACCTCCTGCTGCGGCATCGGTGGCTGCGGCTACGCGCTGGTGCCGGGGTTCGTGGTGGAGTGGAAAGGCCGGACCAATGAGGACGGCCGCCCTGTCAGCCGCGTCGAGCCGATCGAGGACGAGGCCACCCGCCGGGAGGTGGCGCGGCTGATCCGGCAGCGGGAACCCCTCCACCAAGTGTCGTTTGACGTTTGACGCTCGACACACGACCAGCAACCCTTTCAGGGAGGAACTGTGTTTCAAACCCGTGTCACAAAACTTCTGGGCGCCCAATACCCCATCGTCGGCGGCTGTATGATGCACATCTCCACGCCGGATTTCGTGGCCGCCATTGCCAACGCCGGCGCGCTGGGGATGCTGGCCTCGGTGATGTTTCCCTCTCAGGAGGAGTTCCGCCAGGCCGTCCGCCGCTGCAAACAGCTCACCGACAGGCCCTTCGGCGTCAACCTGAGCCTCTTCCCGGCGCTGCGCCCCATCGATAACGACCTCTACGTCGAGGTGATCCTGGAGGAGGGGGTGCCGGTGGTGGAGACCAGCGGCCACCGCCCGCCGGAGGAGCTGTTGGCGCGGTTGAAGGAGTCCGGGGTCGTCACGATGCACAAGTGTGTGAACGTCCGCCACGCCCTGAGCGCCCAGCGGGCCGGGGTGGACGCGGTGACCCTCTTCGGCAGCGAGGGGGGCGGGCACATCGGCGAACTGGGCCTGAGCACGATGGTCCTGGTCCCCCGCGCCGCCGACGCGCTGGACATCCCGGTGCTGGCCGCCGGCGGCATCGCCGACGGGCGGGGGTTCCTGGCCGCGCTGGCGCTGGGGGCGGAGGGGGTCACCATCGGCACCCGGCTCCTGCTCACCCAGGAGTGCCCCATCCACGAAAACGTCCAACGGGCGCTGGCCGAGGCCACCGAACTGGACACCCTCCCCATCCTCGGCACCCTCCACAACACCCTACGCGCCTGGAAGAACGAGGCCGCCCTCAAGGTGGCCGAGCTGGAGGAGCGGGGAGCCGAACTCTGGGAGATCCTCTCCGTCGTGGCCGGGACGGAGACGAAGCGGATGCTGGAGGAGGGGGACGTGAACGCCGGGGTCATCGCCTGCAGCCAGTCCATCGGCCTCGTCCGGGAGATCCGGCCGGTGGCCGAGGTGATCCGGGGGATGGTGGAGGAGGCGGCGGCGATGCTGGCAACGCTGAGCCCCGATCGCTTCTCTCAATAGCGCTGCTGGCGATCTGAGTACGATCGGCCGCCCTTCGACTTCGTTCGCTCCGCTCACTCCGCTCAAGGGGCGAGGTGGTGCGAAGGGGCGGCGGCCTGAGCGGAGGCCCCGAGCAAGCGAGGGGGCGTAGTCGAAGGCCGCGCAAACTGTGTCTGTACAGAGGAAATGGACCGAAATGAACCCACCACGTGCACCGCTGACCTTCGCCGAGATCGCCCAGCGCCTGGATGGGGCCGGGATCACCTGGGCCGTGTTCGCCGGGGCGGCCGCGGTGGTGTACGGCGCCTCTCGCCCCATCACCGACGTTGACATCCTAGTGCCCGCCGCCGAGGGGGAGCGAGTGGCCGACCTCTTCCCTGGGGCGGAGGTGCACCGAGGAGAGGACGGTGCTATCCTCGGCCTTGAACTGCCTGGCTTCGACATCCTGGCGGGGCTAACCTCGATGGATCTGGATGCCCCGATGGCGGCCCGGCTGACACACCACGAGATCGCCGGCGTGACGGTGCCGGTCATCCCCCCCGAGGACAACATTCTGCTTAAGGCTCTGTGGGGGCGGGGACCGGAGGTGGGCAAGCACGATTGGGAGGACGTGGAGGCGATGCTTGCACGTCTCCCCACCCTGGACTGGAAGTACCTCCGCTGGCGGGTGGGCGTGTGCGTTCCCCGAGAACAGGAGCAGCGACTGTTGGAGCGCCTGGAGGGGTTGGGGGAGAAAACCAATCGGGTGTGACGAACTCGACAATGTCACGTTAACATAAAGCCCTTGCTTTGAAGGCTCCAAGCGGGTCTGGGACCCGCGTCTCCGGCCGAAAGCCACCATTTTCGGCCCAAGTCGGGGGTCACAGACCCCCTCAGAGCGTCAGGTGACATTTTTCGGCCCAAGCCGGGGGTCACAGGCCCCCTCAGAGCGTCAG
>DQUX01000245.1 GCA_015662065.1 Anaerolineales bacterium
CTCTTGACAAAACGGCAAATCCCGTTACAATCAGCGACGTCTGGCAGCGTCACCAGCCCCGTTTGCCCCTCGGGGCCAGCGACCGGTGACCCTATCTTATCCAATAGACGGAGGCAAGGAGAAATGGCGTACGTAATCACTAGGCTGTGTCAGCGTGTCGGGGCATGCGTGGATGTCTGCCCCTCCGACTCCATCCACTTCGTGGATGACAACCCCGAGTGGCCTACCTACTATATCGACCCCGACACCTGCATCGAGTGTGGGGCCTGTGAGGCGGAGTGCCCCCAGGAGGCCATCTTCCACGAGGACGAGGTGCCGGAGGAGTACAAGGACGATATTCAAAAGAACATCGATTACTACCAGAGCGGTCCGGGCAAAGACCAGGTCTAGCCCGGCTGCATCGTCCATTCACCAGGGCCGTCCCCGTAGGGGGCGGCTCTTTTTATGCCCAGGACTTACGCAGTTTCATCGATCTTCACCCCGGAGACGCAGAGGGCCCGGAGTTTCGCGGTGGTGTATTTCAACGCCCTCTCCCCATCCCCGCGTCTCCCCATCTTGGCATCACCGTACATAGATCGGGCTGCTGAAGATCCACCCCCGCTTTCGCCCCCGGAAGGCCCGCCAGACCTCCACCCGGTAGGTCCCCTTCTCGGCGGTGGTGAAGCGGAGGGCCGTGCCTCGGGCGTGGGCCACCGTCCGGCCGTCCCGGAGGAGTCGGATGTCCCCCCGGGCAGGCGTCTCCACCTCGAAGATGACGGCGGCGGCGCGGACCAGTTCCCCTCCGATGGTGGCATGGTTCACCCCGCTGCGGGCCTGGAAGCGGAAACCCCGGGTCGGGGCGGGACGGTCGTATCCCACCCACGTCCGCCCGGCCCGCAGCCCGTCGTAGACCAGCCGTTTGTCCGTCTCCAGATCGCCGCTCAGGGGTCGCTCCACCAACACGTGGGTGTTGACCCAGCGGAAGAGGTCCTCGTAGGGGAAGACCGTCCGCCGGAGGGGGCCCATTCGGTAGGTCTCGGCATGGGCATCCGAACCGCCGATGGCGGCCACCTTCCGCCCCGTCGCCAGGAGCTCATCCCACTTGCGCAGCGTGGCCCGGAACGGCCCCCGCAGCCCCACCGTCGGCAGATGGGCGTAGAGGAGCGCCGCCAGCCGGCCCCGCAAGAGTCCTTTGAACTCCGACATCGTGTTCCAGATCTCCAGCCCCACGTATCCCTCCACCTCCCAATCCTCCCAGGGGATAGGGGCCAACTCAGGGCCGAGAGGGCTGCCCTTCTCGAAGGGATGGGCCAGAAAGCAGAGGCCACCCCGGCGATGGACCTCGTCGATCAGCCCCTGCGGGTCCGCCGCCTGGGGGGCCAGCTCCGCCTCCGCCCCGTAGATGAGCAGGTGGTTGGCCTGGGGGTTGCGACGGACGTAATGGACCTCCTCTCCCACCAGCAGGAGGACCCCGTCGTAGAACCCCTCCGCGCCGTGGGTCCAGACGTTGTGGTCGGTGATGACGACGAAGTCCAGCCCCGCCCGCGCCGCGGCCGCCGCCACCTCCCGGTGCAGACCCGTGCCGTCAGAGTAGACGGTGTGGACGTGCAGGTTGCCGACGATCTCGTGGAAGGCCATAGCAGGGGAATGATACCTGAGGGGGGAACCGTTGTCAAGCAAGAGGATAGGGGTATAATAGTTTCGAGGTTTGACGTTTCACGTCTAGGGCTTCATCAACGTGAATTTGAATGGTCAGGCCTCTCCTGCCCGGCGACCGGTAGGGCGCAGCACCGCTGCGCCCCTACGGGTCGCAGGCTACCGGCGGCAAAGCCGCCCTTCGGCGGCCCCCTCCCCTTCATACGGGCAGGAGAAGCCCGCGAAGGGGGGCTTGGCTACCCGTAGCCGCGGCTTTCAGCCGCCAGGCGGAAAGGGTCTAACCGATCACAACCACCTAGCCGCCTGACAGTTTACCAGCCTCCCGCA
>DQUX01000002.1 GCA_015662065.1 Anaerolineales bacterium
GGCGGAGGGGGAGGGGGCGCACCCCGCCAGCGTTATCGCCATCGCGAGGAGAACCACTCGGTGCATAAAACCCTGGAACCCGAAACCCTTATCGAAGGTCCCTCCAGGCCGGCACCCCCCCGGCCCCCTCCGCCGCCTTGACCGCCCTCACCACCGCCTGGGCGACCATCTCGGCACCGTAGGCACCGATGAGGTTGACGTCGGCCCGCTTGTTGCCGGTGGAGAGAGCGAACAGAGTGTCGCCGTCGAAGAGGGTATGGGCCGGGCGGACGGCGCGGGCGATCCCGTCCTGGGCCATCTGGGCCACCTTGTTCGCCTCCTCCTTAGTCAACCGTCCGTTGGTCGCCACGACGCCGATGACGGTGCTGGAGGCGAACTTCAGAATCGCCTTGCCGATCATCCTGCGCATCACCGCCAGCGTCCCCGCCAGCGCGTCGGAGCGGAGCTTCCGAGCCCCGGCCAGGATCTCCCCGGTCTGGGGGTCCACCACGTCGCCGAAGGGGTTCGCCGCCACCAGCGCCCCCACCACCAGCCCGCCGCCCAGGTAGACCGCGGCGGTGCCCAGGCCGGATTTCATCGCCCGCCTCGGCCCCAGGATCTTGCCGGCGGTGGCCCCGGTGCCGGCCCCCACGTTTCCCTCGGCCACGGGGCCGTCGCCAGCGGCCTGGCAGGCGGCGTACCCCATCGCCGCATCCGGCCGGGCCTGCGGATCGCCCAGGTCCAGGTCGAATAGGATGGCGGCGGGGACGATGGGCACTTTCGCCACCCGAGCGTCGAACCCCACCCCCCGCTCCTCCAGATAGCGCACCACTCCCTCGGCGGCGGCCAGGCCGAAGGCGGAGCCGCCGGCCAGGAGCACCGCGTGGACCTTTTGGACCAGGTGCATCGGGCGCAGGAGGTCGGTCTCCCGGGTGCCGGGAGCGCCGCCCCGTTGGTCCACCCCGGCCACGGCCCCTTCCTCGCAGAGGACGACGGTGCAGCCGGTCAGTCCCACCAGGTCGGTAGTATGGCCAACCTGGAGGCCGGGGACGTCGGTGAGTCCGTTGGGAATGGACTTGGTCATAAGGCTCCTCCTCAATATGCCGATCAGCCGCTCAATCCGTACCGCTTAGCCAGGACCTCCTCCAGGGTCGGTTGGCCGATCACCTGGAGTTCATACCGCACCCGATCCACCGGATGGCGCACGTCGATCAGCCGCCGCAGGTCAATGGGGGTGGCCACCAGAACCAGGTCGCACTCGGCCCGGTTGATGCTCTCCTCCAGATCGCGTATCTGCTCCTCGCCGTACCCCATCGCCGGCAGGAGGGGGCCGATGTGGGGGTACTTCTCGAAGGTAGCGGCGATGGAGCGGACCGCGTAGGGGCGGGGGTCCACCAGCTCCGCCGCGCCGAACCGTCGCGCCGCCACCACCCCGGCCCCGTAGGCCATCTCCCCGTGAGTCAGCGTCGGCCCATCCTCGATCACCAGCACCCGCTTGCCGCGGATCGCCCCGGGGTCCTCGACGAAGATGGGGGAGGCGGCCTCCACCACGACGGCCTGGGGGTTGACCGTGCGAATGCTCTCCCGCACCTGGGCGATCCCGTCGGGACCGGCGGTGTCCACTTTGTTGATGACCACCACGTCGGCCACGCGCAGGTTGGCCTCGCCGGGATGGTAACGGAGTTCGTGGCCGGGCCGGTGGGGGTCCGCCACGACGATGTGCAGGTCGGGCCGGTAGAAGGGAAGATCGTTATTCCCCCCGTCCCAGACGACCACGTCCGCTTCCGCCTCCGCCTGCCGCAAGATGGCCTCGTAATCCACCCCGGCATAGACCACCACCCCCCGGTCGAGGTGCGGCTCGTACTCCTCCCGCTCTTCAATGGTGCAATCGTGCCGGTCCAGGTCCTCATACGTGGCGAACCGCTGCACCGCCTGGGCGACCAGGTCGCCGTAGGGCATCGGGTGGCGGATCACCACCACCTTCTTGCCCATCCCCTGGAGCAGATCGCAGACGCGGCGAGTGGTCTGGCTCTTGCCGGAGCCGGTGCGCACGGCGCAGACCGCCACCACAGGCTTATCGCTTTCCAGCATCGTCGAGCGGGCGCCCATCAGCCGGAAGTCCGCCCCGGCCGCCAACACCTGGGAGGCTTTGTGCATCACGTACTCGTGGGAGACATCGGAGTAGGCGAAGATCACCTGGTCCACCTGATGGCGACGGATCAGGTCGGTCAGTTCTGCCTCCGGGTGGATGGGGATTCCCTCCGGGTAGAGGCTGCCGGCCAGTTCCGGCGGGTAGCGACGTCCCTCGATATTGGGGATCTGGGTGGCGGTGAAAGCGACAACCTGGACATCCGGGTTGTCGCGGAAGTGGACGTTGAAGTTGTGAAAGTCGCGCCCGGCGGCACCCATGATGATCACACGTTGGGTCATCGTTCCTCCTGAGATGCATTGGCCCCCGAAGGGGCCTGAGGGTTAGGATTCTGCGTCCTTTTTGGACCTCTGGGATGCCCGCGCTTGGCGGGCGATCTCTCTCTTGAGAGGCACCAACGCACCCAGCACACCGTTGACGAAGCGGGGGCTGCTATCGGAGCCGAACATCTTGGCCAGTTCTATCGCCTCGTTGATGGCGACCTTGACGGGGGTGCTGCCATCCACGGCGAACTCGTAGAGGGCCAGGCGGAGGACGTTGCGGTCGATGCAGGCCATCTGTTCCAGCGGCCACTCCGGGGCATGCTGTTGGATGAAGGGGTCCAGCAACGCCTGGTGCTGAAGCACGCCGAACACCAGACGGCGGGCGAAGTCGGCCGCCGGCCCTGGCAGATGGGTCTCCTCCAGGCGCTGTTGGAGCACCAGCCCGGGGGGATGACCGGAGCTGTCGATCTCGTAAAGAGCCTGAAGGGCGACAGCGCGGGCGCGACGACGGGCCTTCACAGTTCCTTTACCTGGACGGTTCAGCTCTCAAAAACAGGGGCAACGTCTTCGATATGTACGTTGACGGCTCCGACTTCCATGCCCACCATATCCTGGATGGCCCGGGTCACCTCGCTCTGAATCTGGCGGCCCAGGGCCAGCAGGTTCCGGCCCGATTCCACCACGAGGTAGAGATCCACGTTCACTATGCCCTCGCGGATGGCGATCTGGACGCCATCCTCCAGCCTCAGCAGTCGCTGGATGCCCAATGGCGGGGTCATTCGCACCACCCCCGGCACCGCCAGCGTGGTCAGGCGGGCGATGGTCTCCAGCACTCCCGGGTCGATGGTGACCCTTCCGATTGTCGGTCCTTCCTTCATATAAGCGACACCTTCCCGATTCTCCGGCCGTCTCAGCCGGACATAACCAGCCCACCGTCCACCGGGAGGACCACGCCGGTGATGAAAGCGGCCTCCTCGGAGGCGAGGAAGGCCACGGCGTAGGCGATCTCCTCGGCCCGGCCGGCGCGGCGGAGCGGGGTCTGTTCGAGAGCTTTCTGGCGCAGCTCCTCCGGCAGGTCTGCCGTCAAGTCGGTGGGGATCAACCCCGGCGCGACGGCGTTGACCGTGATACCGCGGGGCCCCAGCTCCTTCGCCAGGCTCTTGGTGAAGCCGATGACGCCCGCCTTGGCGGCGGCGTAGTTGGTCTGCCCACCCTGCCCGGCGATGCCGACGACGGAGGAGATGTTGATGATGCGGCCGTACCGCTGCCGCACCATAGTCCGTGCGGCCGCCTTACAGGTGTTGAACAAGCTCTTCAGGTCCACCCGGATGACTGTGTCCCAGTCCTCCTCTTTCATCATCAAGATGAGCCGGTCGCGGGTGACCCCGGCGTTGTTGACCAGGATGTCCAGCCGGCCGTAGGCGTCTATGGCAGCCTTGACGAGAACCTGGGCCTGGGCGAAATCAGACACGTCCGCCTGGATCGGCGTCGCCTGGCCTCCCTCCGCCTCGATGGCGGCGACGACCTGGGCGGCGGCCTCCGCGCTCCGGTGGTAATTGACCACCACCTTCGCGCCCCGGCGGGCCAGCTCCTCCGCGATCGCTCGACCGATGCCCCGCGAGGCCCCGGTCACCACCGCAACCCTCCCCTCCAACGGCTTACTCATATGCTCTCCTCACACAACACGCAACAGAATATGGAATACGCTACGTATTCTGTATTCCGTACTCCGTACTCCGCATCACCTGCTCCGTCGTCTGCCCCTTCACCCTCCGGTCGATGCGCCGCAGGAGGCTGGTGAGCACCTTTCCGGGGCCGACCTCGACGAAGCGGGCGGCTCCCTGGCGGATCATCCAGTGGACCGATTCCGTCCAGCGGACGGGGGAGGTGAGCTGCCGTCCCAGCGCCTCCCGGATCTGGTCGGGGTCCGTCACGGGACCGGCGGTGGCGTTGGCCACGAAAGGGACGGCGGGAGGGCGAAAGGTGACCGCCTCCAACGCGCGCCGGAAAGCGGCGGCCGCCTCGGCCATCAACGGGGAGTGGGCAGCGATGCTGACCGCCAGCCGGACCACCTTCCGGGCGCCGGCGGCCTTTACCTTCCCCATCGCCGCCTGGAGGGCTTCCTCGTCGCCGGAGATGACCACCTGGCCGGGGCAGTTGTCGTTGGCGACCCCCACGTATCCGCCGGTGGCCTTGCAGGCTTGATTGCAGAGCTCCTCCACTTCCGCCTTCTTCAACCCGAGGATGGCGGCCATCCCACCCGGGTTCCGCTCCCCCGCTTCCTTCATCAGCCGCCCGCGCTCTTGCACCAGCAGCAGCGCTTCCTCGAAGGGGAGCACGCCGGCGGCGACCAGGGCGCTGAACTCCCCCAGGCTGTGGCCGGCGACGAAGACCGGCGACCCGAGGCGCGCCTCCAATGCTCGCAGCGCCGCCACGCTCACGGTCAGGACCGCCGGCTGGGTGTTGATGGTGTCGTTGAGCGATTCCGGCGGCCCCTCGAAGCAGAGCCGGGAGAGGGGGAACCCCAGGATCCGGTCTGCCCGGGCGAAGACCTCGGCCGCGGCCTGGGATAGGGCGCACAGCTCCTTTCCCATCCCCACCTGCTGAGCGCCTTGGCCCGGGAACTGGAGGACCAGGGGAGGGTGGCTCATTGTAACCGCCCGGACCTCATCCCTCGACCTGGATCACCTCGCGGCCCCGGTAGGTGCCGCAGCTAGGGCAGACCCGGTGGGGGAGCATAGGCTCTTTGCACTGCGGACAGAGCACCAGATGAGGCACCGTAAGCGCGTGGTGGCTCCGTCGGCGGTTACGCCGACCACGGGAGATTTTTCTCTTCGGAACAGCCCCCATAGAACTTACTCCTTAAAGTGTGGCTATCTCGACAATGTTCAACCCCTGTCCGAAACAGAAGTTACGCCCCTGCAGGCCATATCCGTGAACATCCCGCCCAAGGGGCGGGTGGAGCGGTATTATAGGAGCAAGCGGCCAACCTGTCAAGGTCTTCCCCCCGCCGCCCGCTCCTCCTCGATCTTTCGCAGGCCGTTCTCCACCACCCGCAGCGCCCGCCGCAGCTCCTCTTCCAACTGGCAGAGGGCGTTGAAGACATAGTCGTCGGCCTCGGCGCGGAGGGCGGCCGCGTCCCGCTCCGCTTTCTCACGGATGGCGGCGGCGCGGGCCTCGGCGGCCTGGGCGATGGGGTGTTCCGCCGTCAGCTCCTCGACCCGCTCCTCGGCCCGCCGCACCAGCCGCTCCGCCTCCTCCCGCGCCTGGGCCAGGATGCGCTCCCGCTCCTGGTTGGTTCGTTGGGCACGGCGCACCTCATCGGGGACCGAGATGCGCATCTGGTCGATGAGCGGCCACACCTGGCGCTCGTCCACCAGACGGATCGCGCTGAAAGGGAAGCGAGGGCTCTTCTTCACAGTCTCTTCAAGACGGTCCACCAGATGCAGGATGTCCATCGCCAGCCTCCGGCCGTTGTGGGGAATGCCCCCTAGTCCCGCAGGGAGACCAGAGGGACGGGCCCCCGTCTTTGTTCCATCTCCTGTCGCTTATCCTCCAGCAGGGCGATCACGTTAGGCGGCGCCATTCGGCTCACGTCCCCGCCCAGCAGGGCTACCTCTTTGAGAATGCTCGAACTCAGGAAGGCATATTCCTGGCGGGTCATCAGGCAGACGAACTCCACCTCCGGCGCCAGTTGCCGGTTGGTCAGGGCCATCTGGTACTCCCACTCGAAATCGCTGATGACCCGCAGGCCGCGGACGATGGTCTGGGCGCCGACCTGGCGGGCGAAGTCCACGGTCAGCCCGCTGTAGGCCATAACCCGGACGTTGGGCAGGTCCTTCAGCGCCTCCCGGGCCAGGGCGACCCGCTCCTCGGTGGTGAAGAGCAGGCTCTTGGCCGGACGGTCGTAGATCGCCACGATCAGTTCGTCGAAGATGGCGGCGGAGCGGGTGGCGATATCCACGTGGCCCAGGTGGATGGGGTCGAACGTGCCGGGGTATAGAGCGCGACGCATCAGCTAACCTCCCCTTCCCCTCTCCACATCTCCGCCACCCGGCGGGCCAGCAGCCGGTGCTCGGGCCGGCTGAGCTCCGGATCGCTCTCGAAGAAGCGACGGGCTGCCTCCCGGGCCTCCTCCAGCAACTGCAGGTCGGTCAGCGAGGCCATCTTCAGATCGGGGAAGCCGGACTGGCGGGTGCCAAGGAACTCCCCCGGACCGCGCAGGTCCAGGTCCTTCTGCGCCAGGACGAAGCCGTCGGTGGTAGCCTCCACGGCGGCCAGCCGCTCCTCGGCCTCCGGCGAGGCGGATTCGGAGACCAGCAGGCAGTAGGAGGCATGCTCCCCTCGGCCGACCCGACCTCGGAACTGGTGGAGCTGGGCCAGGCCGAACCGCTCCGCCCCTTCGATGAGCATCACGGTGGCGTTGGGCACGTCGATCCCCACCTCCACCACCGACGTTGCCACCAGGATGTCCAGATCCCCTTGGGCGAAGGCGGTCATCACCGTTTCCTTCTCCTCCGATTTCATCCGCCCATGCAGGAGGCCCAGCCGCAGGGTAGGGAACACCTCCTTCCGCAAACGTTCGTACTCCTCGACGGCCGCCCTCGCCTCGATCTTCTCCGACTCCTCCACGAGGGGACAGATAATGAAGGCCTGGCGTCCCTTCTCGACCTGGCTGCGCAGGAAGGCGTACGCCCGCTCCCGTTCCCGGGGGAAGATGACCCGCGTGGTCACCGGCTGGCGGCCCGGCGGCATCTCGTCGATCACGGAGACATCCAGGTGGCCCCAGAGGGTCAACTGGAGGGAACGGGGGATAGGGGTGGCGGTCATCACCAGGAGGTGGGGGTTGTATGGGCGCGATGCATCGCGCCCCTTCTGCCGCAGGGCGGCCCGCTGGCGGACCCCGAAGCGATGCTGTTCGTCGATCACCACCAGCACCAGGTCGTGGAAGGTCACCCCCTCCTGGATGATGGCTTGGGTGCCCACGACGATGTCCACCGACCCGTCGGCCAGCCCGGCGTAGACCGCCTCCCGCTCCGGCCCGGTGACGCTGCCGGTGAGGAGGCGGATGGTGGGGGCACGGCCCGGCCAGTTGGCGAAGATCCGGGTCAGCGTGTGGTAGTGCTGCTCGGCCAGGATCTCCGTGGGGGCCATCATCGCTGCCTGGGCCCCCGCGGTCACCGCCAGGGCCATCGCCGCCGCCGCCACCACCGTCTTGCCCGATCCCACATCTCCCTGCAGGAGGCGGCTCATCGGGTAGGGAGAGCGCATATCGGCCACGATCTGGGCCAGCGCCCGCTGCTGGGCGCCGGTGAGTTGAAAGGGGAGGCCGAGGACAAAGGCCTGGATGGTCCTGTCGTCGATGGGCAACTGCCGCCCTGGGGCGGACCGCCAGAGGTGCCGCTGGCGAAGCAGGCCCAACTGGAAGATGAACAGCTCGTCGAAGGCCAGCCGGTAGCGGGCCTCCTCCAGCCGCTCTCTGCTATCGGGGTAATGGACCTGCCGGAGGGCAGTGGACAGGTCCGGCAGATCGTGGGCCTCCCGCACGGAGGGGGGGAGGTGGTCGGGCAGGCGGGGCGCCCAGTAGTCCACCGTCCGTTTGACCAGTTGGCGCAGCCAGCGGCCGCTCACCCCCTCGGTGAGGGAATAGACGGGCACAAGCCGCCCGGTGTGGAGGAGCTCTCGCCGCAGAGGCTCCCACTCGGGGGAGGTGAGGCAGAGCCGCCCCAGGTATTCATCCACCTTTCCGCTGACAACGATCTGCTGTCCGGACCGGATGCGCTCGGCCAGGTAGGGCTGATTGAACCAGGTGACCTCGATGAAGCCGGTGTCGTCGGAGAGGATCACCTTGAAGAGAACGGTCCCACCTCGGGTCTTGCGGGTGCCGGCCTCCCACACCTTCGCGATGATGGTGGCCTCCTCGCCGTACTCCAGTTGATTGATGGGCTTCAGGCGGGAGAAGTCGTCGTAGCGGCGGGGGAGGAAGAAGAGCACGTCGCGGATGGTGTGGAGCCCCAGGCGGGCCAGCCGCGCGGCCTGCCGCGACCCGACGCCCCGCAGCGTGGTGAGGGGGGCATCGAGCCCC
>DQUX01000267.1 GCA_015662065.1 Anaerolineales bacterium
CTGGCGGTGCGGCTGGGGGTGCACCGGGCGGCGGCGTTGGTGGAAGCCACCCGGGCCGCCGCAGACCGGCTGCGAAGTAACGCCAACCCCCGGTTGACCCTGGAGGTCCTCCTGGCCTTCGATCTGCCCCGGTTGTAGGCGCGACGTGCCTACAACCGGCCCGCCTTACGCCGGAGCGCCTGGACGCACTCCCACGGTACGTAGACCGATCCCACCGGGGCGCCCTCCTCATATCCGGGGCCGTGGAAGTCGCTGCCGCCGGTCGCCAGCAGGCCGTGGCGCTGACAGAGGGCCAGGAGGGCCTGGGTATCCTCGGGGGAATGGTCGGGATAGTAGACCTCCAGCCCCTCCAGACCGTGGGAGACAAACGTCTCGACCTGGTTCAGCACGCCGGAATAGGCGGGGTGGGCCAACACAGCCACGCCGCCTGCCCGGTGGATAGCCTCGATCACCTCGGTGGGCGTCAGGCGCAGGCGGGGGACATAGGCGGGCCCTTCCCGGCCGATATATCGGTCGAAGGCCTCTTGGGTGGTGGAGATGTAGCCGTGGTTGAGGAGGGCCCTGGCGATGTGCGGTCGGCCCACCGACTGCCCACCAGCCAACGCCCGCACCTCCTCCCAGTCCAGGGGCATCCCCAGCCAGGCCAGTTTCTTCACTATCCGCTGCGCCCGCCCGACCCGCGCCTCCTGCATCGCCCGGAGCCGTTCGTTGAGAAACGGGTTCTCCGGGTCCACGTAGAGGCCCAGGAAGTGCAGGTCCCCCCAATCCCCCTCGGAGTTGACCTCGACGCCGGGGATCACCTCCAGTCTGGTCCCGGCGGCGGCCTGGGCCTCGGCCACCCCGGCCAGGGTGTCGTGGTCGGTCAGCGCAATCGCCGAGAGCCCCCGCTTCAGGGCTAGATGAACGACCTCCGTCGGTGTCAGGACACCGTCGGAGGCCGTGCTGTGGATGTGGAGGTCAACTAGGCTTCGCTGCATCGGGGCTTGACGGCAAGCCGTATGGCGGTACGCTCCTGCCCGTCAATGATCACTTCGGAGAAAGCGGGGACGCAGACGATGTCGATCCCGTCCAGCTCCAGGTAGCCACGGGCGATGGCGATAGCTTTGATGGCCTGGTTGACGGCCCCGGCCCCGATGGCCTGCACGTCCACCCGCCCTCGCTCGCGAATTACCCCGGCGATGGCTCCCGCCACTGCGGTGGACCGGGAGTTGGCCGCCACTTTGATGAGTTCCATTGTGCACCTCCCCTGTGGCTCTGTGGTTATCCCCTCTTATTTCGGCCCGGCCCTGGTTTTGTGATCCGGGTTGTTCTGACCGGACCCTGCCGGGGTTGTGTCCCCTGTGGTTTGTCCAGGTACGGACTCGTTGTAATTGTACCTTAAGAGGGGCTTGCCCGCAAGCAACCGGCTTTTCTTTTGTTGTCATCTTATCACAATCGCTCAGGGGTGCGGTTTCCGGAGCGTTACGGTTCAGTTACGGGGCTCTTGGGGAGGGGGAGGTCTCCTCGTGATGACCTCAAGGACCTTTGACCTGTCGGCGGCGGTTCTCTGCCAGGATGCCGATCGCCTGGCCCATTTCCTCCGCCGTTGTGCTCCGGTGGGCGATCTGTGTTATAATTCCCCCATCCTGGAGGAGTGATGCTGCTGGCAACCCATTCTGTCCAACTGCCGGTTTTCGAGGGGCCGCTGGACTTCCTGCTTCAACTGATCGAGCGGGAGGAGCTGGACATTACGGCTATCTCGCTGGCTCAGGTGACCGATCAGTATCTGGCGGTGATCGAGGAGATGGGCCGGCGCGGCCTGGCCGATCTGACCGCCTTCCTGGTGGTGGCGGCGAAGCTGGTGCTGATTAAGAGCCGCGTGCTGCTGCCGGGCTCTCGACCCGCCGGCGGCGATGCGGAGGACGTGGGCGCTGATCTGGTCCAGCAACTGGAGATATACCGTCGGTTCAAGGAGACGGCGCAGGAGCTGGCCCGCCGGGAGGAGGAGGGGTTGCGCGCCTACGTCCGGGTGAACCCTCCCCGTGCGACCGCCGTCTGGTTCGATCTGGAGGGGGTGACCTTGGAGGGTCTTCTGGCGGCGACGCAGGAGGCCCTGAACGAGATGCCGACCCCGCCGGTGGAGGAGGTCATCTCCCGGATCACCATCACCGTCACCGACCAGATCGCGCGCATTCAGGAGCGGCTGGCCCAGAAGGGACGGGTACGCTTCCGGGAGGTGCTCTCGGAGGCGGTCGGCCGCGTGGAGGTGATAGTGACGTTGCTGGCGGTGCTGGAGTTGCTGAAGCAGGACCGGGTGCGGGTGTGGCAGGAGGGATTGTTCGGCCCCATCTTCATTGAAAAGGGGCAACCGCCTGCCACGTCCGCCACTGCTCCAGAGCCATCGCCAGTAGAGCCCCCGCTCCATCGATGAGGACGTCCACCGGGGAGGGATGCCGCCCCGGCACGAACGCCTGGTGGAGCTCGTCGGTGAGGGCGTAGGCCACCGCCAGGAGCGCGGCCATGGGCCGCGCTTGGTCGCGGGCGCTGCTGCCCCGCAGCGCCCGCAGGTAGAGCCAGGCCAGGACCCCGTAGGCGACGGCGTGCCCCCCCTTTTTGAGCAACGTGTCCAGCCAGGGGCGCGGAGCATGGGGGAGGTCCGGCTGGGCGGAGAGGGCGAAGATCAGCCCCATCCAGGCCAGCGCGGGCAGCCAGCGCAATAGGGGCGATGTAGGCCGCGGCGGGGGTGGGCCCTCGGCATCTTGCTGGACCGCTTTGGATGGGCCTGTCTGTCGGTGCCCTTGAGCTGCGTCGCCCCTATTGCCCATGCGTCCGCCTATGAGGCGCCGGTCGCCGCCTGTTGGCGCGTCCTGCCCAGGCGGCGCAGGAACTCCAGGTAGGCCCGTGAGCGGGCCTGGCGTGTCCACTCCCGGATGTGCCTCCATCCGTACAACCTCAAGGTCGGCACCATCACCATATCCCGCAGCCGCCTCCACGACTCGCGCCCCACCGCCCCTTTCAGGATGTCCAGCACGTTCGGCCACCGGGAGGGGAGCAGTGAGAGCGCTGCGATGCGGGGCAGTTGCACGCGCAGCGGCCGTTCCCGCCACAGCAGGCTCAGCAGGAACGGCAGGTTGCGGGTTGTGTTGGCGACGATCATCCACACCGCCCGGCGGGCGGAGTAGAAGCGGGCCATCGCCCGGATGGTCCCCACCTGCAGCTCGTAGGGGCTCATCAGCGCCGGCCGGATGACGCAGTGATGCCCGTCGTAGAGGTTCCAGTCGTCTGTCAGCAGCCGTTCTTGCTCGACTATTCGCTCATAGAACGGCGTGCCGGGACAGGGGGTGAGCATCAGGAACTGGACGGTGTCGATCTCGTTCCTCAGGGCGAAGTCCACGGTCCGTTGGAAGGTCGTTAGGTTATCGGTGTCGGCACCCAGCACGAACATACCGTGCACGTGGATGCCGTAGGCGTGGAAAGCGCGGACGCTCTCGCGGATGTCCCGCACCTCCTGGCGCTTGTTGTAGGCGGCCAGCGTAGCCGGGTTGACCGACTCGAAGCCGCAGTAGACCATTGTGCAGCCGGCGTCGCGCATCAGGCCCAGCAGCTCGTGGTCCAGCTCCTCGCCCTGTCTGTCCTTGTAGACCACGTCCGCCCGCACCTGGGCCGACCAGGGGGGCGTCAGGCCGCGGGCGATCATCCCCTGGAGCAACGCTCTGGTCCGTCCCTTGTCCACGACGAAGTTATCGTCATAGAAGAACACCGAACCGCGGCCGCGGTATTGCTCCAGTTCCTCCAGTACATCCTCGACGGCGCGGGCGCGCACCCGGCGGCCGAACATTTGGATGACGGCACAGAAGTCGCAGTTGTAGGGGCATCCCCACTGGGTCATAATCGGTATGTTGGTCATGCGCTCGTGTCCGACGATCAGGTGCAGCCCGGGCGACGGTAGTGCGATGAACTCCTGAGGCGTGCTGGGGGGACGGTCGGGGTTGTGGACGGGCTGCCCGGTTGCGTCGTGGTAGGAGAGCCCCGCGATGGGAGCGTATCCGGTGCCGGCCTGCAGCACGGCCACCAGTTCTGGAAGCGTCCTCTGTCCCTCGCCGCGCACGACGAAGTCGCAGTGCGCCAGCGCCTCGTCGGGCAGAAAGGTGACGTGGGGGCCGCCGATGACGGTCGGGATGCCCAGGTCGCTGGCCCACCGGGCTATCCGGTAGGCGGCGGGTGCCGTCGCGGTGGTGGTGGATAGGCCGACCAGGTCGGCTTCTCCAACGTCGTCCCAGTCGACCGGCGTCAGGGTCTCGACGTAGATGCGCACGTCGTGGCCGTCCTCGGCCAGCAGTTGGCCCAGCAAAGGCAGGCCCAGGCGCGGGAGCCGCGCGCGGTCAAATACGTTCAAACCAGGAGCCTTCGGCTCGATCAAGCGAATTTTCATCTCTCTCCCTCCTTCGGGAACGTGCGATAGCCAGGCGTGGGGCCAGGCATCGATGGTGTGGGTGCCGCTGAGGACTCAATGGGGTGAAGGAGGGAGGAAACAGAGGCGCGCCCCCGCGGGGCGGGGGGATGGGACAGAAGGGGATCTCAAGGGCAAGGCTCGCTGCCCGCCGGACGATGCTCCGGTGGTCCGGTTTGCCTGGGCGTAGGCGGCCATCACCTGGAGTATCAGCCCCAGGAACAGCTCGAGCAGCGCCTGGACCGCGGCCTCCTCTGGAGGTGCGCGGTTCTCATCGTCGAAGCAGGCGGCGACCGATTCCCACTTCTCCGGCAGGCGGAGGCGCGGCGCGGCCGCCAGCAGGTCGTGCAGTCGCTGCTGCCCGCCCAACAGCAGCGTGCGGGCCAGCGCCTGGGTGTGAGAGACGTGGCTTCCCACGATGCTTGAGAGATTCGTCAGCACCGGCAGCAGGAGAAGGGGCTGAAGGCCGGCCAGGGCCTGGCGGAACGCCGGGCGTTGGAACGGGCGGGAGGACATGGTGCCCGTATTATAGTCCCTTGTGCCTGCGAGGTCAAGCTGAGCTACGCGCTCTGCATCGCTCGTAGCCCCCGTCTCGGGGGCGGGGCTTGGCGGGGGTGGGGCCTGCGGGCCAGACCCGAGACGGGGGCGGTGGGCATTGCAGGACGCATAGATGTCTTGGCTCATCAGCAGCGCCAGGAACTGCCGGTTCTCTGGTTCGTCCCCCAGCACCGACCGAGGGACCTTCATCGTCACTTTCCGCTGGCCGGGGTCGGGTAGAACCTGGATCTCCGGACGTAATCGAGCACCTTACCCCATCGTATACCAGCTCCTTTCCACGTGCTCCACCAGTTGGTCCCACGACCGGCGGGCCCGTACGTCGCGGGCGGCGGCCTGCCCCATCCGCTCCCGCAGTGGGGTCTCTTCCAGCAGGTGAGCCACCGCCTCCGAGAACCGTTCGATGTCCCCCGGCTCCACCAGCCAGCCGGTCTCGCCGTGATGGATCACCTCGCGGATCTCTCCCACCCCCTCCGCCACCACCGGCACCCCGGCCGCCAGCAACTCCAGCAGCTTGACCGGGCACTTGGTCCGGTTGACCAGCGTGTCGTCGAAGGGGTAGATGGCCAGGGCGGCTTGGGCGAAATAGGTCGGCAGCTCCTCTGGCTTCACCCACCCGGCGTACTCCACCGCCTCGTCCAGCCCGGCCTGCCGCGCCTCCTGCAACAGCTCCTCCTCCTCGCCGAAAAGCCCCTTCCCCACCACCAGCAGCCTTATCTCCGGCATCCTCTCCCGCACTCGCCGCAGCACCTCCAACACGCGGGAGACGGGGAACTCGAAGAAGCGGGTGTAGAGGAGGATGCAGGGGACACGACGCGCCGAGTTTCGTCTGTCGCAGGTCGCAGGTCGCACTCCGTTGGGGATGTAGAAGACGCGGGAGGGGGGCACGCCGAGGGACCAGACCAGACTCTCCAGGGTCCGGCTGGCCACCGTGACGCCATCGGCGTGGGTGAGGCCCCATCGTTCCTGCCAGGCGAAGAAGGCCCGTTGGACGGGGGTGTAGGGGGCCAGGTCGTTCCAGCCGCCCGGCCCCTCCCAATCGTCGGTGTCCACCACCAGGCGGGGGCGACGGCGGCGGGGGAGGCGGTCCAGCAGCCAGTGGGCCAGGCCGCTGTAGGCCTTGGGCTTGAAGAGATGGACCACGTCCGGCCGGAGGGAGAGGGCGCGACGGACCAGGCGGAGGGCTGTGTGGAGATGGAAGAGGCCGGGAATGGGGGGGGGCAGAGGGATATTCTCAATGGCGACCCCCTCCTCCTCCCAGCGGAGCCCGGCCTCCTCGGGGGTCTGCCACGGGGGGAGCAACATCGTCACCGCGTGGCCTCGCGCGGCCAGCGCCTGGGCCATCGGAAGTGCCCGCACCGCCATCGTCCCTCGGGGGTGCAGGCCGAAGGGGCCGACCATCACGACGCGCATTCTCAGTCCACCGTCAGCGTCTTGCTCAGGTTGCGGGGGAAGTCGGGGTCGTACCCTCGGGCCAGGCTGAGCCGGTACGACAGCAGTTGCAGGGGGAGGGTGGCCAGCAGGGGGTTGAGGAGCGGCCCGGCCTGGGGCAACACGATCAGGTCGTGGGCATTGGTGCGCAGGCGGGGATCTTCCTCCCCGATGACAATGGCCCGCCCTCCCCGGCAGGTGGTCTCATTGATGCCGCTGATAAGCAGGGGCACGTCCTCCGGCCCGGCGACGAAGATGACGGGGTACCCGTCATACACAGCGGAGAGGGGGCCGTGTTTGAACTCGGTGGAGAGCATCCCCTCGCAATGGGCGTAGGTGACCTCTTTGAGCTTCAGCGCTCCCTCCAGAGCGATGGGGTAGGTGAGGCCATACCCCAGGCAGTAGAGGTCATCCTGCCGGACCAGGGCCGGCTCCAGCGCCGCCACCTGGGGCTCGACCGCCGCCAGCGTCTCCTCCAGCAGGTCCGGCAGATGGGCCAGGTCGGCGGTGGGGTGGCCGCCCATTCGGAGGGCCAGGAACAGGAAGGCCACCGCCTGATTGGTGAAGGTCTTGGTGGCCGGCACGCTGATCTCGTAGCCGCAGGCCAGGGGGAGGTACCGCTCACTCTCGTTCATCAGGGTGGAGCCCAGGACATTGACCAGCCCGAGGATCCCCGTTCCCCGTTCCCGCGCGACCCGGATTCCGTTGAGCACATCCTTGGTCTCCCCGCTCTGGCTGACGAAGACCCCCACGTCCTCAGGTCCCAGCGCCGGCCCGTATTGGGCGATGAACTGGGGGGCCAGGACGGGGATGGCGGGGCGGCCGGCCAGGCGGGCCAGGTAGATCGCGCCCAACAGGCAGGCGTGGTAGCTGGTGCCACAGCCGACCAGGTAGAGGTGGCGGGCCGTAGCCATCCGCTCGACCATCGGCGACACGTAGGAGGCGGCCTCCAGGAGCCGGATCAGCTCTCCGGCCACCTGGGGTTGTTCGTGGATCTCCTTGAGCATAAAGTGGGGATACCCGCCCTTTTCCACCGATTCCATACTGTCGGTGATCTCCTCCACCTCCCGCTCGATGATGTTCCCGTCTTCGACCCGCCGCAGCTCCACCCCGCCTGCTCGGAGAATCACGATCTCCCCATCCCGCACCCGCAGGATGCGGCGGGTGAGGGGCAGGATGGAGGGCAGGTCGGAGGAGACGCAAGCGGCCCCGTCCAGCAGGCCGGCCACTAGCCCAGATCCCTTCTTGATGGCGTACAGTCGGTCGTCGCCGGCCCTCCCGATGACGAAGGCGTAGTCTCCTTCCAGGTCTTGATAGGCGCGGCGGATCGCCTCTATCATATCATGTCCCCGGTCCACGTACCGCTCCACGGCGTGGACGCAGGACTCCCCGTCGTTGGTGGAGCGAACCGTCATTCCCTCGGCGATGAACTGCTCCCGCAGCTCGACGTTGTTGACCACATTGCCGTTGTGGGCGCCGACCAGGTCGCCGTCGGAATCGAGATGGGGCTGGGCGTTGGTCTGGGAGGGAGCGCCGAAGGTGGCCCATCGGAGTTGGACGATGCCCCGTTGGCCCACCATTTCCGCGAATGCCAGACGCTCCGCCACCTTCTCTATCTTCCCCACGTCCTTGCGCAGGTCAATGGTGCCGTCGTCCCGCAGCGTAGCGCACCCCACCGAGTCGTACCCCCGGTAGGAGAGCCGCCGCCCGGCCTCGATCAGGGTCTCGCCGAGTGGCTGTTCCTGCTCTACGACGATGCCGAAGATTCCGCACATATGCTCCTTTGCTCCCTTGCTCCCGCCCATTCAATGGTGTTGGTGCGACGCACCTACTCCACCGTCACACTCTTCGCCAGGTTCCGTGGTTGGTCCACATCACATCCCCGCCGCACTGCTAGGTGGTAGGCCAGCAGTTGCAGTGGGATGATGTTGACCACCGGGGAGAGGAGGGGCGGGGTCTCGGGGACGGTGAGCACGGAGTCGGCTTTCTCCGCGATGTCGGTGTCTCCCTCCGTCGCCAGGGCGATGACGGTGCCCTCCCGCGCCTTGACCTGCTCGATCTGGCTGATCATCTTATCGTAAACGGAGTCCCGCACGGCGATGGCGACCACCGGCATGGCCTCGTCGATCAAGGCGATGGGGCCGTGTTTCATCTCTCCCGCCGGATAGCCCTCGGCGTGGATGTAGGAGATCTCTTTAAGCTTTAGGGCTCCCTCCAGGGCGATAGGATAGTTGATGCCCCGGCCCAGGTACAGGAAGTGCTCCCGGTCGTAGAAGGTCTGGGCCAGTTGGGCGTACTCGTCTCCGTGGTCCAGCACTCGCCCCACCAGGTCCGGCAGGCGGGCCAGGTCGTCCACCCGTCGGCGGAGTTCATCGCTGGATAGCACGCCCCGCAGCTCCCCCAGGTAGCAGCCCAGCAGGTAGAGGTCCACCAGGCTGGTGGTGAACGCCTTGGTGGAGGCGACGCCGATCTCTGGGCCGGCGTGCATCAGGATATGGCCGTCGGAGATGCGGTGGGCCTGGCTGCCGATGACGTTGACGATGGACCACAGCCGCGCCCCCTTGCGTCGGCCCTCCTCCATCGCCGCCAGGGTGTCCACCGTCTCCCCGCTCTGGGTGATGGCCAGGACCACCGTGCGCTTGTTGATCAGGGGGTTCCGGTAGCGGAACTCGGAGCCGTAGTCCACCTCCACCGGCAGGGAGGCCAGCGTCTCGATGAGGAACTTGCCCACCAGTCCGGCGTAGGCGGAGGTGCCGCAGGCGATGATGACCATCTTCTCCAGATCGTGGGCTTCCTCGGGCGTGAGGGTCAGCCCCTCCAGGCGTACCCGTCCGTTCTCGAAGTCGGCCCGGCCACGGATGGTATCGGTGATCGAGCGGGCTTGCTCGTAGATCTCCTTTTGCATAAAGTGGCGGTACGGCTCCTTGGCCGCCGCCACCGGGTCCCAGGGGATGGTGTGGACCTCGAAGGGGACCGGGGTGCCTTCCAGCGTCTCCACCCGTACCTCGCGCCGGGTCACGGTGGCCAACAGGCGGTCCTCCAGGAAGACCATCTGCCGGGTGTGTTCCAGGATGGCGGGGATGTCGGAGGCGACGAAGTTCTCCCCGTCGCCCAGGCCCACGGTCAGCCCGCCGGCGTTGCCCAGCCGGGCGGCGAGGAGCCGGTCCGGGTGGCGGCGGCTGAGGAAGAGGAAGGCATTGGCGCCCTTGACCCGCTTCAGAGCCCGCCGGACTGCCGTCTCCAGGTCGGCCCCGCCGGCCAGGTAGCCCTCGATCAGGTGGACCACGACCTCGGTGTCGGTGTCGGAGGCAAAAGTGTGCCCCTCGGCCTCCAGTTCCTCCCGCAGGGCGCGGAAGTTCTCGATGATCCCGTTGTGGACGACGGCGACCTGACCGCCGGGACCCAGGTGGGGGTGGGCGTTGCGCTCGCAGGGCTCCCCGTGGGTGGCCCAGCGGGTATGGCCGATGCCGATGTTGCCGGAAAGAGGCTCGGCCTGCACCTTTTCGGCCAGCCGGGCCAGCTTCCCGGCCTCCCGGCGCACGCCGATGGGGCCATCCTCCTGTGCAACCGCCAGCCCGGCGGAGTCGTATCCCCGGTATTCCAGCCGTTTCAACCCCTCAAGGATGATGGGGGTTGCATCTCGCTCTCCCACGTAACCGACAATGCCACACATCTACACCTCCCGCTCAACCACGTTCCACGCGCCACGAGACACGGAACACGGGACATGCGTCACATATCACGTGTTGCGTGTTGCGTGTTGCGTAGTGCCCTCTCTACCCCCTCGATTCCCATCCCATCCAGCGTCTCCCCCTCTGGACCGCCGAACATCGCTGGCGGGAACATCAGCACCTCCCCCAGCTCTCGCTCCCGAAGCTGATCGATCACGTCGCGTCCGGTCAGCAGCCCCGCCACCGTCACCGTCTCGCCGAAGAACCGGTTGGCCACCTCCATCACCTCGACCCCCGCCATTCCCTCCGTCATCCGGCGGAGCACCGGCGCGAAGAGCGTGCCTGTCACCAGGGTGACGGTCTCAGGTTTGAGGTTCACCCTTCCAGCCCGAAACCCTGAAACCTGAAACTCGGAACCCAGGAACCGCCGCACCATTCCGACGCCGTTCTCCGTCAGGTCCAGTCCATCGTAGGCCTCCGTCGGGGGGACCTCCTCCCCCAGCCGCAGATACCACTCGTCGGAGAGGTAGGCGAACCGGACGCCCAGGCGGGGCAGGAGCCGCTGCTGCCACCCGGTCACTTGTTCGAAGACTGCCCGCGCCTCCCTCAGTGTGTGGACGCGGCAGCCGCCCCGGTGGTACTTGGTCAGCCCCACCGGCACTATGCTGACGGAGCGGACGCCCGGGTAGAGGTCCGTCAGGTCGCCGATGGAACGATCTAGGTGCGGTCCGTCGTTCAGCTCCGGCACCACGACGATCTGGGTGTGGACCTCGATGCCCATCCCCGCCAGGCGGGCCAACTGGGCCATCACGTCCGGCGCGTTCTGGTTGCCGAATATCCGACGGCGCAGGTCGGGGTCGGTGGCGTGGACCGAGACGTAGAGGGGGCTCAGGTGCTGCTCGCCGATGCGGTCCCAGTCCTCCTCGGTCAGGTTGGTCAGCGTGATGTAGTTTCCGAAGAGGAAGGAGTGGCGGTAGTCGTCATCCTTGATATAGAGGGAGCGGCGCAGGCCGGGGGGCATCTGAGATACGAAGCAGAATGCGCAGCGGTTGTTGCAGCGGCGGACATCAACGTCGAAGGTGGGGTGGACAAACTCCAGCCCCAACGGCTCGTCGTAGCGGCGCTGTGCCTGAAAACTCATCTCCCGGCCGCCGCGGCGGACGCGGAGAACGAGCCGTTCCTCGGCTCCGTAGAAACGCACGTCGATCACGTCCCGCAGCGGGTGGTCGTTGATGGCGAACAACTCGTCCCCCGGTTGCAGGCCCAGTCGTTCCGCCAGGCTCCCGGAAGCCACAGAGGTGATCAGGCCGGACGGCATTCCCGCTCCTCAACCAGACTCAGCACCCTATCCAGCGCCTCCTCGATGGTCAGCTCGGTTGTATCTACCACCACGGCCCCTTCGGGAACGCGGAGGGGGGAGATCGCCCGATGGCTGTCTATCTCATCCCGGCGACGCATCATCGCCAGGATCTCCTCGTAGTCCGCCGGTTCACCCCGCGCCTGCATCTCTCGGCACCGACGCCACGCCCGTTCCTCCACCGTGGCGTCCAGGTAGACCTTCAGGTCGGCATCGGGCAGGACCACCGTGCCGATGTCCCGCCCGACCATCACGATCCGTCCGTTGGCGGCCACCCGCCGCTGCTGTCGGACCATCTCCGTGCGCACGCCCCGGTAGGTGGAGACCAGAGAGACGTTGGCGTCTACATCCGGCCTACGGATACTCCAGGTCACGTCCTCCCCGTCGGCCATAACGGTGTATTGGCGACCGTCTTCCACGGTGGGGGGAAGCACGTCGATGTGCAAGGTTGCGGCCAGCGCTGTGACCGCTTCTTCATTCTCCGGGGGGATCTCCCGTTTCAGCGCGACCCAGGTGACGGCCCGATACATTACGCCGGTGTCGAAGTAGAGATAACCCAGCCGCCGGGCAAGGAGTTCGCCGATGGTGCTCTTGCCCGAGGCGGCGGGTCCATCTATCGCAATCGTCGAGGGTCTCAAAGTCTTTGTCGGCTCCTTGTGGTTTCCCTAGGTGGCTCGCTTCTTGGCTTTCTTGAGCTGGGCCAGCTCCCGCCGGGTCAGGCGGCGCCATTGGCCTGGCCTCAGGTCGCCCAGGCGCACCGGCCCGATGCGGACCCGGACCAGCCGGTGGACCGGGTGACCCAGCATCGCTGCCACCCGCCGGATCTGCCGCTTACGGCCCTCTCGCAGGATCACCCGCAGCCAGGTGCGGTCCCGCTCGCGGCGCAGGACGGACACATCGGCGGGCGCGGTCCTTCGACCGTCCAGGAAGACCCCCCCTCGCCATTTCTTCAGCGTCTCGTCGCTGGGATGGCCGCTCACGTAGACGTGGTATTCCTTCTCGTGTTCGTACCGGGGGTGGGTCAGCCGGTGGGCCAGCTCCCCGTCGTCGGTGAGCAGGATCAGCCCCTCGCTGCGCAGGTCCAGTCTCCCCACCGGAAAGAGGCGGCCGGGCAGGGGGACCAGTTCCCGCACCGTTTGAAGGCGGCCCGAGCCATCTCCCTCGTCGGAGAGCACCCCTCGAGGCTTGTGGAGGGCCACGTAGGTGTAGGGACGGTCCGCCGGGATCTGCCGGCCGTCCACGGTGATCCGATCCCGCCGGGGGTCCGCCTTTTGCCCCAGTCGGGCGATCTCTCCGTTGACGGCGACGCGCTCCTGGCGGATCAACTCCTCGCAGGCCCGGCGGGAGCCGAACCCGGCGCGGGCCAGGATCTTCTGCAATCGTTCTTCCATAAGTGTGGCTCCTGAAGAACGGAGGTATTATAACGCAGGTGAGGAGAAGGGGCAAAGTTGAGACGCTGAGGCCTCGCTCGGTAGCGGTAGCGCCGGAATCCCATTCCGGCGCGCCCGCGAATAGGGATTCGCGGGCTTCTCATACAATTGCCCTAATCCTGCAATGGATGCGCGATTTGGGAGAGACGAGGCCCCGGCACTGGCGCACGGGGCCTCGTCCTGCCGCTACCTGCTCGGCACGATGTTTTTTGCTGAGGGGAGGCTGCTCCTCACCTTCGCGGGGATAGTGGGGGCGTAGACCAGCGGGTGGCAGTAGTTGTCCCCTGCGCGGACTCCTCAACCTCCCAACGCAGGACCAGCTCCTTGGCCGCCCGCACCTCGTCCAACCGCCGCACGGGGGCGGTGTGGGGGGCTTCGTGGAGCAGGTCTGGGTTCGTATGCGCCTCCTCGGCAATCCGGAGAAGCGCATCAGCGAATGCGTCCAGCGTCTCTTTGCTCTCCGTCTCCGTCGGTTCGATCATCAGCGCTTCCCGGACGATGAGGGGGAAGTAGTTGGTGGGGGGATGGAAGCCGTAGTCGATGAGCCGCTTGGAGATGTCCAGCGCCCGCACGCCGGGCGCGTCTGGGAAACGGCCCTCGCAGACGAACTCGTGCATGCAGGTGC
>DQUX01000407.1 GCA_015662065.1 Anaerolineales bacterium
CGCCCACCCCTTCCTTCTGGGAGAGCCTGTGGCAGCGACTTCTCAGCGGAGACTGAGCCCGCCCCTGTCCTTTTCGCTCCCCCGCTTCTGAGGTATAATCCCTGTATACACCTGCCCTACAAACTTGGCCGTAGGTGGGAGACGCACCCAGGGCATCCCCCGTCTCTCCACCAGGAACGACCCTAGAAAGGGAAAGAATGCTACCTACCTACGTCGCCCTCGATCTGGAGACCACCGGGCTTGATCCCGACCGGGACGCCATCATCGAGATCGGGGCGGTGAAGTTCCGGGGGGAGGAGGTGCTGGAGGAGTTCAGCACCCTGGTCAACCCCGGCCGTCGAGTGCCGTCCGAGATCATCGCCCTCACCAACATCAGCGACGAGGACCTGGAGGGAGCCCCCCGCCTTCAAGAGGTGCTGCCCCGGCTGGCCCGTTTCGTGGGCAACCGGCCGGTGGTCGGCCACAGCGTGGGGTTCGACCTGGGCTTCCTCCAGCGCTGGACCGTCCTGAACGCCAACCCTCGGCTGGACACCTTCAAGCTGGCCACGATCCTCGCCCCCGACGCCCGCCGCTACAGCCTGGGAGAGTTGGCGGCCCTCCTGGGCTTCCCCCCCCACGCCTCCCACCGGGCGCTGGATGACGCCCACACCGCCCACCGGCTGTTCCTGGCCCTCTTCGAGCGGGCGCTGGCCCTGCCTACCGACCTGCTGGAGGAACTGGTTCGGCACGGCGAACGGGTGAAGTGGCCCACCACCGAGTTCTTCCGCCAGGCCCTGCGAGAGGCGGCGCGAGGGGCCTTCTCCAGCTCCATTGGAGCACAGTTGGCAGCCAAGCGAGGGCAGGCGGCGGGGACACCTCTCTTCGCCGTCTCCACCGACGCGCCGCCGATGGAGGCAGGGGAGGTCCGCCAACCGCTGGACTTAGAGGGGCTGGCCGCGCTGCTGGAGAAGGGGGGTGACTTCGCCCAGCGGTTCCCCGGCTACGAGCACCGTCCCCAGCAGGTGGAGATGCTGCGGGTGGTGGCCCAGGCCCTCAGCGAGGGCCGTCACCTGATGGTGGAGGCCCCCACTGGCGTTGGTAAGTCGCTGGCCTACCTGATCCCCGCCGTCCATTGGGCGGTCCAGAATTCGGAGCGGGTGGTGGTCTCCACCAACACCATCAACCTCCAGGAGCAGCTCTACCGGAAGGACCTGCCGGACCTGGCTCGGGTCCTCTCTCTGGACTTCCGGGCGGCGGTGCTGAAGGGCCGCTCCCACTACCTCTGCCCGGCCCGCCTGGCGGCGCTCCGGCGGATCGGGCCTTCCACGCTCGAGGAGATGGACGTCCTGGCCCGGGTGCTGGTCTGGTTGCCCAACACGGTGGATGGGGATGGAGATGGACTGTTCCTGCCCACCGCCACTGAGCGAGCCGTCTGGCGGGACCTCTCGGCGGAGTTCGACGGGTGCGATCCGGAGCGGTGCCGCCATTTCCACAGGGACTCCTGCTTCTTCTACCGCGCCCGACGGGCGGCGGAGGCGGCCCACCTGGTCATCATCAACCACGCGCTGCTGCTGGCGGATGTGGCGGTGCAGAACCGGGCATTGCCAGAGTACCGCTTCCTGATCGTAGACGAGGCCCATCACCTGGAGGCGGCCACCACCAACGGCCTCTCCTTCGAGACCGACCGGCAGACCGTCCGTCGGCTGCTGGAAGAGGTCGGCCGCGCCCGGGGGACGGGGGGTAGGGCAGCCGCAGGGGTCGCTATGACCGGCCTGCTGGGCGAGACGGTGGCCCGCTGTCGGACGGCCCGATTGGACCGGCGGACGATGGGGAGGGTGGAGGACTTCGCCGGGCGGGTCGCCCAGGCGGCGGAGCGAGCCAGCCGTGAGCTGGAGGGATTCTTCGACCGGTTGGAGCAGTTCGTGGAGGAGCAGAGGGAGGGACGGGGAAACAAGGGATATGCCTACCGCCTCCGCATCCTCCCCGCCTATCGGGTACAGCCGGCCTGGGACGAGGTGGAGATCGCCTGGGACAGGGCGGGTACACCGTTGTTCGCAGTGGCGGACGGGCTGGAGCAACTGGCGGAGGGGCTGGACGAGCTGGCAGGTTCAGGTCTGCAGGATATAGAGGACCTGCAGGCAGCGCTGATCGGCGCAGCGCGGCGGCTGACGGAGATCCTGGGCCACCTGAACGGCTTCGTCGCCCAGCCCAACCGTCAGACCATCTACTGGGTCGAGGTGGGCCCCAGGCAGGCCCCCCTCTCCATCCACGCCGCCCCCCTCCACGTGGGCCCCCTGGTCCAGGAGCACCTCTTCCACAAGAAGGAGGCGGTCATCCTCACCTCCGCCACCCTGCGCACCGGCGGGAGCTTCGACTTCCTCCGAGAGCGGCTCCACGCCTGGGATGCGGAGGAGATGGCGGTAGATTCCCCCTTCGACTACGAATCCTCCACCCTGGTCTACATCGTAGACGACATCCCCGAGCCGGGGCAGCCGGGCTACCAGCGGGCGGTGGAACAGGGAATGCTGGCCCTCTTCCAGGCCACCCGCGGCCGGGCGCTAGCCCTTTTCACCTCCTACAGCCAGTTGCGGGCCACCACGCGAGCCATCGCCGCCCCCTTGGCCCAGTCCGACATCACCGTCTACGCTCAGGGGCAGGGGCTTTCCCGCAACCAGCTTCTGGAGAACTTCCGCACGGCGGACCGGGCGGTCCTGCTGGGGACCCGGAGCTTCTGGGAGGGGGTAGACGTGCCGGGGGAGGCCCTCAGTTGCCTGGCCATCGCCAAGCTCCCCTTCAACGTCCCCACCGATCCCATCTTCGCTGCCCGCGCGGAGACCTTCGACGATCCCTTCTTCGAGTACGCGGTGCCGGAGGCGGTGCTCCGCTTCCTCCAGGGGTTCGGCCGCCTCATCCGCACCCGCACCGACCGGGGGATCGTGGCCATCTTCGACCGACGGCTGGTCAGCAAGTCCTACGGTCACCTTTTCCTGGAATCGCTCCCCGGACCCACCATCCGCCGTGGGCCGGCGACGATGCTGCCCCGGGCGGCAAAACGGTGGCTGGCGGGGAAGGGGACAGGGAGACGCGGGGACGGGGGGAGGGAGGGAAGTGAAAGCGCTGCGATTTGAGGACGGAATTCCACGTTACGTGCTCTCCAAGGCCCTGGGATGGCTCTCCCCCGCGGTCTACTGGAGCCGGCTGGGGTGTTTGCAGTACCGGGAGGTGGAGGAGCCGCCGCTGCTGGGGCCGGATTGGGTGCGGGTACAGACCCGGATGGCCGGCATCTGCGGCAGCGACCTGAATACCATCACCCTGCACGACAGCCCCTCTCTCTCCGCGTACGCTTCGTTCCCCTTCACGATGGGGCACGAGAACGTGGGCACCATCGCCGAGCTGGGGCTGACGGTGGAGGGATTCAAGACGGGGGAGCGGGTGGTGGTGGAGCCGCTGCTGGGCTGCGCGGTGCGCGGCTTCGACGACCCCTGCCCCGCCTGCGCCCGGGGCGACCCCGCCGTCTGTGAGCGGCGCACTGAGGGGACCATCGCTCCGGGCACATTCACCGGCTTCTGCGCCAGCACCGGCGGCAGTTGGAGCCCCCTTTTCCTGGCCCACCGGAGCCAGCTCCTGCGGGTCCCAGAGGGGATGAGCGACGAGAACGGGGTAATGAGCGAGCCCTTCGCCGTGGCGCTCCGGGCGGTGCTGCGCAACCCACCGCCAGAGAGAGGTACCGCGCTGGTGCTCGGTGCGGGGACCATCGGGCTGTGCGTCGTGGCGGCGTTGCGGGCGCTGGGCTACTCCAACCGGACCGTCGTCGCCGCTCGCTACCCCTTCCAGGCTGAATGGGCCCGCCATTACGGGGCCAATGAGGTCGTCCGGCCTGGGGACGACCCCGCTCTGGCAGAGGCCCTCTCCGCCCGCCTCCACCGTCCCATCCTGGGGCAGCCCCTCGTCTCCGGCGGGGCGGAGGTCGTCTACGAGTGCGTCGGCAGCGGCGACAACCTCCACACCGCCATTCGCTTCACCCGCGAGGGGGGCACGGCCGTCATCCTGGGATTGGCGGCGATCTCCCGGGGTATCGATTGGGCCCCCATCTGGCTGAAGGAGATCGCCCTCCACGGCAGTTACGCCTATGGAATCGAGACCTACAGGGGCCGGCGAGTGCGCACGATGGAGCTGGCGCTGGAGCTGATGGCAAGGGGGAAGGTGAACCTGGCCCCGCTGGTCACCCACCGGTTCCGGCTGGAGGAATACCGTAAGGCCCTGGCAACGGCGACCCACAAAGCGCGTCACCAACTGGTCAAGGGGGTATTCGTCTTCTAGAAGGAGAAGGACATGCTCTACATCGGCCAGCAACCCAAGGAGCGAACCATCGAAGACTACGCCCGCTACGTCAACCCCGGCCGCGTTGCGGTCTACCGGGCGATGGGGATCAACTTCGTGCCGGGGCGGCGGGAGGGGGTCTGGCTGTGGGATGTGGGCAGCGGCCACCGGGTTCTGAACTGCCGCACCTCCGGCGGCGTCTTCAACCTGGGCCACCGCCCGCCCCGGGTGGTAGAGGCGGTGAAGCAGGCACTGGACGAGCTGGACGTGGGGGACCATATGCTGATGAGTGAGATGCGGGCCGTGCTGGGCCTACGGCTGGCCGAACTCACCCCCGGCGATATCCAGTATACCACCCTCTCCCCCGGCGGGGCCGAGGCCATCGATGTGGCGATCAAGCTGGCCCGGGGTTACACCCGCCGCCCCAAGGTCATCTCCGTCCGCAAAGGGTACCACGGCCACACCGGCTTCGCCCTGGCCGCCGGGGAGGATGTCTTCCGCGCCCACTTCGGCCCGATGCCGCCGGGTTTCCTCAAGGTCCCCTTCGGTGATGCCGATGCGCTGGAAGAAGCGGTGGACGAGGAGACGGCGGCGGTGATCATCGAGACCATCCCCGCCACCGCCGGCATCCTCATCCCGCCGGACGACTACTACCCCCGCGTGCGGGAGATCTGCGACCGGGCCGGGGCGGTGCTGATCCTGGACGAGGTCCAGGCCGGCCTGGGCCGCACCGGCCGGATGTGGGCCATTGAGGAGTGGGACGTCGTGCCGGACGTACTGGTCATCGGCAAGGGGCTCAGCGGCGGGGTCTACCCGATGTCCGCTACCTGCCATCGCCCCCACCTGGACCGCTTCTTCCAAGAGAACCCCTTCGTCCACCTCTCCAGCTTTGGGGGGGCTGCGCTGGGCTGCGTGGCCGCGCTGGCGATGCTGGATCAGATCACCGAGCCGGGGTTCCTGGAGCACGTCCGGGCGATGGGGGAGCGGTTCGCCCAAGGGTTCGCCGACCTGAAAACCCGCTATCCCATCGTCGCCGGGGTCCGCCAGCGGGGGCTGATGATCGGCTTCGATCTGGTCGACGACCGGCTGGGGCCGCTGATGAGCATAGCGCTGTTCCAGAACGGGGTCCTGGCCGTCTTCGCCGACTACCGCCCCTCCACCCTCCAGATCCTGCCCCCCCTCATCATCCAGCCCGACGAGGTGGATTTCGTGCTCTCGGCGTTGGATCGCTCCCTGACGCTCCTCAGCCGGATGGACTTGGAATCGCTGCCGGAGCTGCCGTTGCCCATCTCGTCGTGAAACGTCAGACGTCGCGCATCACACATCACTAACTCGACGATGTCACATTAGAGCCGGTTATGAACTTTGGGTAGTCTCCCGGTGAAGTGTTGTTGTGCGCAAGCCCGCCCAGACGTGAACGTCCGGGCTCACAAACCAAGCCCTGCGGGATGAAAGCCGGCCCC
>DQUX01000351.1 GCA_015662065.1 Anaerolineales bacterium
AACGGTAAGTTTATCCCAAATGGTGGTATAATTGGGGGTGAGGGAGGCAAGGTTGGATAGGGGGTGCCCGATTATGGCCGTGACCGGAAGTCGTTCAGAAAGACGGAGGGCGGAGGCGATCGCGCTCTACAGGCAGGGACTGGAGGCCGAGGGTTATGCCCCGCGCCTGGCGCTCAAGTTCTACCGCCAAGCCGATGGCAAGAACACGAAAGTGTGTGTCGACGTCTTCCTGGTGGCGCTAGTGGCGCCGATCATCGCCGGTCTGATCGTCGAGCAGGCCTTCGGCGTGGTGCGACCCTTCTGGGAAGGGATGGTGTTCGCGGTGGTGGGCATGCTGCCGGCCATCGCGCTGGCCTACTTGCGCGGGTTCGGCGCAGCAAAAGAAACCGGTCCGCGCTCCCTCGGGATGGCCGCCCTGGTGACCTTCTTTCTGGTCTTCAGTGACATGATGACGCTGGCGCTGATGCTTCTCTCGATCATCGCTGGTATGCTGGTGGTGCTGCTGCCGATCAGCCTGGGTTTCTCGCTGTTCGCCGGGATGCCTTTCTTCCGGTTCGACCTGTTGCCCCTGTACATTTCACGCCCTGTGTTCTGGATCGTCTTCTATCTCTCGCTGGTGATGTGGTTTACCAATGTGCCGATGACGCCGCTGTACGACGTCCGGCGGCTGGTGGTGGGCGGCATCGCCGGGCTGCTGGCGGCGTGGGATGAACTGGTCGGGTTGGCGGCGCGCTTTGGGCTGGTGGCGCTGGCGGTGGCCGTGCCGCGCTTCGATCGGTACGAGCTGCTGGTGAGCAGCGCGGTGGCCGGGCTGCTCATGGCGATCGCGCTGCACCGGGTCGAGATCGACCGGGACCTGCCCAACCTGACGACGTTGGGCAGGCTGCGGGCGCTGTTCAGACTGGGGCGGCGCTGGCGGGTCTATCACCTGTTGACGACATTGATCGAGGATACAAAAGATAACGAGGTCGGGGTGAAGCAGTTGGTGTGGGCGATGGCACACCCACGGGTGCTGTACGCCTGGCAGATCTGTCCGCCGCCCGACCGGGAGCCCGGCTGCATCGGCGGGTTGATCTGGTCGGCGCTGAATTACGGCCTCACGATGCTGCCGTACTTTGAGGAATCGCCGGAGGCGCTGCTGAACCTCGCCGATCTCAAGGGGAGACGTCCGCCCGGCCTGCGGGAGGTCTGGGATCAGACCGTCGCCCGGACGCGCGAGGTGATGAGGGATGCTATGAACGAACGGCTGACCCGCGAACGTCTGGCCGGGTCTCCGATCAAGCAACTGTGATGCGCGGCGCGCTCAGTTTTCCCCTTCAGGCGGCTCCGGCAGGATGTCCGACAGATCCATCAGCATGATCTCGTGGCGGCCGCCCATCGCCAGCACGTCGGCGGTGGGCGACCAGTCCATCGACGCGATGCGGCGCGGGGTGCGCAGGAAGAACAGCCGGTGGTTGGTGGCGGCCTCCCAGATGATGATGCGCCCGTTGTTTGAGGCCGAGGCGAAGACGTGCCCCGCCGGGGACCAGCCCACGCCGACGATCTGCCCGCCGTAGTGGTTGCTGGACACCGATCCGCTGGAGATCATCTCCTTCTCACCGGTGATTATGTTCCAATGGTTGACCCCGCCCACCGCGTTCCCCACGACGAGGGATGCCCCATCCGGGGAGAAGGCCATATGCGTGGAATCCCCCGCGATGCCCCCTAGCTCCTGGATCACGGTGTAGTCCGCGATCCGCCACATATTCAGCGTCGTGAAGTGGGTCTCGCCTATGTACGCTCCATCAGGCCGCCAGATCAGCCCATCCACCGGCCACCGGTACTGCTGGATCGGGCGAGGACCGGCGTCCCAATCGGAGCTGTCCCATATGGCGAAGTCGCCGGCTAGCTGCCCGGTGGCGATCAGCGGCGAGGTCGGCGAGCAGGCCACCGCCGTAAAGCCGTTCGCCCGGCCCCAGGCTTCTGGGTTGTGGCTCCGGCGACGCAGCTCCTCGCCGGTGGCAGGATCCCAAACCACCAGGTCTCCGCTTTCGAACCCGGCGACCAACTGCTCGCCGTCATAGGTCCAGCAGAGGCCGCCCAGCCAGGCATCGAACGCATAGGCGAAGACCGTCTCACCGGACTCGACGTCCCACACCGAGAGACGGTCCGCCTGGCTGGCCCCGGCCAAACGGGTGCCGTCCGGCGACCACTGGAGGAAGCCGATCTCCCCCACCGCGTCGATGGTGGTGACCGGCACGTCGACTCTCTGCGGATCATCTTTTTTGCAGCCGGTGACGGCCAACAGCAGCGCGACCATTGTGAGGAGAACAACTCGGCCGGTTTTCATAACAGTCCTTCCAACTTACAGCGCGCGGATGGGGATGGCAGTGAGGGGATGATGCAGGTAGATTGTAGAAAAGGGCGGGGCCCGCTCCCGCTTTTGGGAGAACGCGGGAGGACCCAGGCATACAAACGGCCCGGCCGTCTCTGGCCGGGCCGCGGCTTTCCCAGGCTGGGGGCGGAGGATTCGAACCCCCACATACGGATCCAGAGTCCGCTGTCCTACCGTTAGACGAGCCCCCACTGTGGCCTTTCTGCTCGGGTTCTATCCCGTTGTGCGCCGTTATTTTACCATATTCTCCCCCGTATGACAAACCGCTGCCTCCATCGCCGGAGGGCCGGCGCGAGCGGCGGTATCTCCTGATCGCCTTCCCGGCCATCATCGCCGAGGTCCGTGCAGTGCTGAGCTACCCCCGCATCCGGCGCAAGGAAGTCCGGGGCCACTCTGGGAAAGCGCGCTAGGCCATCCGCTGCCAGACCACCGCCGTCGCCAATGCCACCAATATCATCAGGCCAGCGCCCAGGCAGAGGCCGCCGCCGGGCTCGTCCGGTCGCTCCACCACCGGCTCCTCCACGACCGCTGGCTCCTCCGGCGCCCGCGTCGGCGGGGCCTCCACCGGACCGGCCTCTCCCTCCACCACCTCGTAGGCGGTCCCCTCGGCGACGAAGAGGACCCGCTCGCCCAGGGCCAGGTACTCCCCCCACTCCGGCCGGCTGGTCAACAGGTCGAAGTAGGGTTCGGTGCCGAAGCCTACCTGCACCGGGGTCATCCTCTCGGGATCGAAGGTGGTGTCGGTCCACACCCCATCCCGCAGGACGAAGGTTTTGCTTCCGACATGCCGCACTATCTGAGCCACCTCTTCCGGCAGCATTCCCTCGTTCACCGCCTCGGCCCCGCGCAGGACGGCCTGGGCGTCGGC
>DQUX01000011.1 GCA_015662065.1 Anaerolineales bacterium
TCCGGGCTCACAAACCAAGCCCTGCGGGCTGAAAGCCGGCCCCCGAAGGGGGCTTTGCCGACCGAGCCGGGCGGTTCAGCGCCCGGCGGGATGGAGAGGCTGCGCTTTGAATCGTCAGGCGTCAAACGTCAGGCGTCAAACGTCCGGGGTGTGTAGGGTAGGCATGAGTATCCGGCGCAAACTGTTCTCCCTCCTGGTGCTGCTGATGCTGGCGTGGCCTGTCCCTGTGGCCGCCCAGTCCGGCGGTCCAGGGCAGCCGCCGGTCCACATCGTGCAGTGGGGGGAGACGATGTTCTCCATCGCCCGGCGGTACGGGATCACGGTGGATGCCCTCACCCACGCCAACGGCATCCCCGACCCCCGCCGCATCTACGTGGGGCAGCGGCTGCTGATCCCCGGCCCCTCCGTCCTGGCCGACGCCTGGACGGTCCACGTCGTCCGGCCGGGGGAGAGTCTGAAGGCCATCGCCCGGCAGTACGGGCTGGCATGGTGGACGGTGGCGCTGGCCAACCGGTTGCTCAACCCCCAGCTCCTCTCAGCCGGACAGGTGCTGCGGCTTCCGGTGGGCGAGGGAAGGGCCCCGCACGGCGCGCTCCACACCGTCCGACCGGGGGAGACCCTGATGGCTATCGCCTTCCACTACGGGGCCTCGCTCTGGGACCTGGTGGGGGCCAACGGGCTGGCCAACCCGGCGGTGGTGCTCCCCGGGCAGTACCTCCTGATCCCCGGGGAGCGGCCCTCCTGGATACCGGCCCCCTTCGAATCGCTTGACCTGGGGCCGCTGCCGGTGCGTCAGGGGCAGGCGCTTCGGGTGGCGGTGCGCACGGAGGAGCCGGTGTATCTGGAGGGCACCCTCTTTGACCGCCCGCTCCGGTTCGCGGAGGAGGGGGGCGTGTATTACGCGCTGGTGGGGGTCCACGCCTTCACCGAGCCGGGGCTGTATGAGCTGACCCTGGTCGCCACCGGCGATGGGGGGGAGCAGGCGGCGGTGAGCGTTGGGGTGGTGGTGGAGGAAGGGGGGTACGGCTACGAGCGGATCGACGTCCCTCCCGGCCGGACTAACCTCCTGGACCCGGTCCTGGTGGCGGCGGAGCGGGAGCGGTTGGAGGCGGTGCGGAATCTGTTCACGCCATTGCGCCGCTGGCACGGCCCCTTCCTCCGGCCGGTGGAGGCGGCGATCAGTTCCTACTTCGGCACGCGCCGCTCCTACAATGGCGGCCCCTACAACAGCTACCACGCCGGGGTGGATTTCGACGCGGGGATGGGCGCGCCCGTCCGCGCCCCCGCCGACGGAGCCGTCGTGCTGGCGGAGCCGTTGACGGTGCGGGGCAACGCCGTCGTGTTGGACCACGGGTGGGGGGTGCTGACCGGATACTGGCATCTCTCCAGCATCGAGGTGGCGGTGGGGCAGGAGGTACAGACGGGGGGGATCATCGGACGGGTGGGAAGCACCGGTCTCTCCACCGGGGCCCATCTGCACTGGGAGGTCTGGGTGGGGGGGGTCAGCGTGAGCGGCCTTCAGTGGTTGAGCGCTTCCTACCCCTGGTCCGACCTGGAGGCCACCGGGACGCCCTGACGGCCCGCCGCCACCGGCGGCGGGCAGAGGGGGATCGGTGGGGCGGAGAGAGCAGACGGCGCGCTCGCCGCTCCAGCCGGGCCGGGACCAATATCCGCACCTCTCCCAGGCCGTCCAGCGTGATGCCGATGGCCGGGCCGGCGCTCTCGTAGTCGAGGGCTACCGGCACGCCGTGGCTCTCCAGGCGGGCTTTGATCACCTGCGCTTTCAGCAATCCCTGCGTCCGTTGGACGATCACCAATTCCGTCACGGGATTCTAGCTCCTCTGTGGAAGTCTGCCACAACTTTCCCCATTTGTCAAACCGCTGGAAGCCTGGTATAATTTTGCCCGTGCCCAAACGGGCACTTCATCATAAAGCCGGCGCAGTGGTGGAGACGACGGTCGTGATACGGCGCAATACACAGGATCCTGTCTACTGGAACGAGCTTCGGGTTGTCGACGAGGATTTAGAATACCTCGGCAATCTGCTGGTTGAGCGGGAGATCCCCCTGTCGCTGGACGAGTTGGCGCGTGCCCTGGTCGCCTTTCGCTGTCAGCAGGAGGAGGAGCGGATCGCCCGCGAATTGGCCTATGGCACCCTCTACCTCCCCAAGAACACCTACCAGGTGGGGGAGACCATCGTCTTCCCGGCCCTGGAGTATGCTAAGGCCCAGGTGGTGGGGGTTCGGGAGGGGCACAACCCCGAGTACGGGACCTTCCAGGTCATCCAGGTGGAGTTCCCCAACGGTCGGGTGCGGGAGTTTGCTTCTGATCTGGTCGATCACCCCCTGAACGAGATGCTGCGGACCGATCCGGCGGACCTTCGTTCCCCGGAGGGATTGTACGCCGAATACGGCCCCCAGGTGCGGGCTGTGCTGAACGCCCGTCTGGAGGCAGAGCCGGCCTTCATCCGTCTGGCCGGGCAGTGGTTCCTCAAGGACTTGCTGGTGGAGATCAACGCCGGGCAGCTCAATCTGGCCGAGGCGGTGCTGGATATGGCGGGAGGAGGACCTCTGCCCACCGAGGCGCTGATCGACGATCTGGACCTTCCCAAGGAGATCGACCTCCAACTGGGCGTCTTCTCGCTCAACTACGCGCTTCAGGAAGACGGTCGGTTCGACGAGGTGGGGCCGGCGGGAGAGGTGCTCTGGTACCTGCGGCGGTTGCAGCCGCCTGAGGTGTTGGATCCCCCGGCGAGGCTGCTGCCCCGGGTGCTGGAGTACGACCACCGTCTGCTGGATGAGACGATGCTCAACCTGGAGCGGTGGCTGGACGATGAATGGTCGGACCTGGTGGCCCCCCCAGAGGTGGAGGGGCTGGCGACCGTTATCCTGACCTATCCCCACCGTCGCTCTGGCACGCTCCCCCTCTCCCCGAGGCTGGCGAAGGTCTTTCCCACCGGACGGACCCATCGGATCCGGTTTATCTTCCGGGACGGGGTGACGGGGGAGGAGATGGCCGGCTGGGTGGTGCGGGAGCGGCGTTTCGTCTATGGGTTGCTGGGGTGGTATGAGCGGTATGAGGTCCCGGTGGGGGCGTACCTGGAGGTCGAGCGGGCTGAGGAGCCCGGGGTGGTCATCGTGCGCCGGCGACCGACCCGACCTCGACGGGAGTGGGTGCGGGTCGCCACCGTGGAGGAAGGGCGGTTGACCTTTGAGATGACCCCCTTCCCCCTCTCCTGCGAGTACGACGAGCTGATGGTGGTCGCGGCGGAGGATTTCTCCTCGCTGGACGAGGTGGAGGTACGGGCGAGCGCAAAGCAACTCGCCTTGGAGGATGTGATCGCCGAGATCTTCCCCGAGCTGGCTAAGCTGAGCCCCCAAGGGACGGTGCACGCGGCGACCCTCTACAGCGCCGTCAACGTGGCGATGCGCACGCCGCCAGGGCCGGTCCTGGCCATGTTGGTGCTCGACGACCGGTACGTCTCGATGGGGGATAACTACTGGGTGGCCCGGAGCCGGGGTATGGGCTTCTAGAGGATAGGGATGAGCGAGGTCAAGGTCTCTCCGAAGCACCTGCGGCTGGTCAAACCGACATTGGACACCCCCTTTCATATCAACCACGGGTGGTGGGAGCGGGCGGGGCGGGATATGCGCGTGGAGCTCCGGGCCCATCTGTGCCCGGAGCACCGGGCGGTCTATGCCGATCACTTCGATACCGAGGTCATTGACTGGGTGGATCCGCGGACGGCGGAGGTGACCCGCGTGGACGGGCTGCAACATGTCATCCGGGAGCACTGTAGCCGCCAGCCGGGGTACATCAGCGACCAGGTCTCCCTCGTGGATGCCGTCTTTCGGGTGTTTCTGGCCAACGGAAACGTCCCTCTGAGTCCCCGGGAGCTGGCGGACGTGATCGGGAGGTCGGCGGAGATAATCCTGCGCACGCTCTCCGGGCGGGGGACCTATAAGGGGCTTCGGCCGGTGGTGGAGTAGCAAGTTTGCAAGTGGGCAAGTGGGCAAGTTTGCAAGTGGGCAAGTTTGCAAGTGGGCAAGTGGGTGAGTGAGAGGTTGTCGGGGGGGCGGGCGGTCGTTTGAGGGCGGCCGCTTTTGTTTGGGGGGTGGGGATGCGGGTGTTTATCGCCGGTATTATGCAGGGAACCCGACGGGACGGGGGGATGGTGCGTCAGGATTACCGGAGCCGGATCGCGGCCGTGCTCCAGGCCCACGTGACCGGCGTGGAGATCTGGGATCCGAACCGGCTCCACCCGGACGGGGTGAACTACGGTCGGGAGGAGGCGAAGCGGACGCTGGTGGAGATGGCGGAGCTGGCGGCGAGGGCGGATTGTCTGATCGCCTACGTTCCAGAGGCGAGTATGGGGACCGCCGTCGAGATGTGGCAGGCCTACCGGGCCGGGGTTCCGGTCTACACCATCTCCCCGCTGACGGATAACTGGGTCGTCTTCACCCTTTCCACCGAGGTTTTCTCGGATCTGGAGTCGTTCGCCGGGTTCGTGGCGGCAGGCGGGCTTGACAGGGGCGGGAAGGTCGCTTAGAATACGGGTGTGGGCCCCCGTAGCTCAATCGGAAGAGCACCGGCCTTCTAAGCCGATGGTTGTGGGTTCGAGTCCCGCCGGGGGTGCTGGCGGGGAGAGAGCGGGGCAGGGCATTGGTGCCTGTCCCGATTTGTTTGTGCCCCGGTGCGGGGGTATAATCACCGCGATGGGCCCGTTACGCATCCTGCTGGTGGACGATCACATACTGTTTCGTAAGGGTCTGGCCCGGCTGCTTGATTCCCAGCCCGATTTCGAGGTGGTGGGGGAGGCGGCGGACGGGCTGGAGGCGATGGAGCTGGCCCGGACGCTGCGGCCGGACGTGGTGCTGATGGATCTGCGGATGCCGGTCTGTGATGGGCTGGAGGCCACCCGGTGGATCAAGCGGGAGCTGCCCTCGGTGCGGGTGGTGATGCTGACCTTTTCGGAGGATGAGCAGGACTTCTTCGCCGCCATCCGCTGCGGGGCCGACGGTTACCTGGTGAAGGATATGCGGCCCGAGGGGCTCTTCCAGGAACTGCGCGGCCTGGCCCAGGGAGAGGTCCCCCTCTCCCGCGCGATGACCGGCAAGCTGCTGCGTCGGATGGCCCGCCAGGCGCCCCGGATGGCTTCTCCCACCCCTGCCGGGGTTGCCGATCTTCTCTCCCCGCGGGAGCGGGAGGTGCTCGTCTTGATCGCCGAGGGGTTGTCCAACGGCGAGATCGCTGCCGAGCTGGGCATCGCCGTCAACACCGTGCGCAACCACGTGCGCAGCATCCTGGAGAAGCTGGGGCTGCGCAACCGGGTTCAGGCTGCCGTCTACGCGGTGTGGGCAGGCCTCCTCTCGCCCCCCGAGGTCGTGGCCCAGAAGGACTAATCAAAGGTGCGTAATGGTCTAGTTGCGCTATAGACAGAGGGGCCGCTCAGGCCGTATAATGGACGCCGGTCGTTAACTGACCGGCGGTCAGCATGTATTCCTGTCGAGTCTTTATCCTCACCGGACATCCGCTCTTCGCGGAGAGTGTGGAGACCTTGTTGCGAGGGCAGCCCGGCCTGGAGATCGTTGGGGCGGGGGAGATCGCTCCGGAGACGTTCTCCGAGATCCGAGATGCCGCTCCCGATGTCGTCGTGGTCGGGGCCTCGGGCGAGGAGAAGGAGGTCCTGGCCTCCCGCCTCTTCCGGGAGATGCCCGGCATCAAGGTGGTCGGCCTCAACCTGGACGACAACCGTATCCACATTTACTACCAGCAGACCAAGGTCGGCCGGCAGGTGGAGGACCTGGTGGACGCGATTCGGCAGCCGCTGGAGTGGGGAGGGCCCCGCCCGGCGGCGATGCGTATCTTCGCCGTCGTCCAGGGCCAGTACGGGCAGCGCATCGTGGAGAACATCCGCGCTCAAGGGCCGCGGGGGTGGGCGGTGGAGTGCTGGCGGCCGCCAGCCCTGCCCGCGGTGGTGGATGACCCCGCCCCTTACCTGCCCCTTCACGTTCCTCCGGCCGATCTGATCCTCTCCCTGGGGGAGAGCCCCAGTGTCGCCCAGTTGATCCCCGACATCGCCCGTCGTGCCGGCGCGCGGGCGGTGGTCGCGCCGGTCGATCACATTGCCTGGCTGCCGGAGGGGCTGATCCGCCAGCTCCAGGAGCGGCTGAGGCAGGTGGGTGTCGCGGCGGTCTTCCCGCGGCCCTTCTGTTCGCTGACGGAGGACGGGTACAATCTTCGCCATCAACGGGTGGCGTACACGAATCCCTGGATCTCGGAGTTTGCCCGCCACTTCGGCCGGCCGGTGTTCCGCATTGAGTGCAAGGATGGAACGGTGCAGTCTGTTCAGGTGGAGCGGGACGCTGCCTGTGGATGCGCCCGGTTTGTGGGGAAGGAGCTGATCGGTCGAGACGTGGGCGAGGTAGTGCTACAGGCCGGCATTCTCCATCATCACTATCCCTGCCTGGCCGGTATGGTGATCGAACGAAGTTTGGGGGATACGCTTCTCCACCTCTCGGGTCAGTTGATGCGCCAGGCGGTGGAAGTTGAGATTGCTCCTCTCCTGCCCAGGGCGGCCTACCTGGTGCCGGAGGGGCGGAGTGAGGATTCTTGACTGGTTCAACGAGCAGCCAGCATCGAGCGTAGTGACCAACCATTACTTAAGGAGGTAGTCGAAATGCCCGTCAAGCGAGTCAATCCGGTTCCGAGCGACATCGAGATCGCTCAGTCGGCCGA
>DQUX01000406.1 GCA_015662065.1 Anaerolineales bacterium
AGGTTTCAGCTCATCCCACCGCTTACTATTCGCACCAGCACGATCGATCGTGCCTTAGAAATCTTCGATAGGGCTTTCTCTGCGGCTGAAAAGCGCTTCTCCATTTCCGGCTAAGGAGGTCGGATGGCCATCGTCGTCTTGGGCAGCCTCAACGTGGATTTTGTCGTCGAAGCTTCTCGTTTCCCGTGCGCCGGAGAGACGGTATTGGGCCGCAGATTTACTCGTCACCCCGGGGGCAAGGGGGCCAACCAGGCGGTGGCCGCTGCCCGGCTCAGAGCGCACGTGTCCTTCTTCGGCAAAGTAGGGGACGACCTCTTCGGAGAGGAGCTTCTGCGAAGTTTAAGAGAGAACGGAGTCAATGTGGAAGCAGTAGAGCGGGAAAGGGGAAGCTCCTCCGGCATCGCCTCGATTTGGGTAACTGAAAATGGCCAGAACGCCATCGTCTACATCCCCGGGGCCAACGCCGCGGTGGACCCCGCCTACGTGGATAGCATGTTCCCCCAACTGGTAGCTGCAAAGGTCCTCCTCCTCCAGCTGGAGGTCCCCGTGGAGGCCATCGCTTACCTCCTCCGCCGGTTACCCCCGAACCCCCCCCTGGTGATACTCGATCCGGCCCCAGCTCAAGACATCTCCAACTTGCCCCTTGAACGTGTGGACATCATTACCCCAAACCGGGGTGAACTGACCGCCTTGACGCGGGAAGAAGGGGTGGGGGAAGCGGCCCGTAAGCTCTTGGCGTTCGGGGTCGGCCAGGTGGTATGTAAGGCCGGTGCCGAGGGCGCCTATTTGATCGGAAGGGATAACTTTCGCCGCTTCCCCGCCTTCCCCGTGGAGCCGGTGGACACCACCGCCGCCGGGGACGCGTTCAACGGAGCGCTGGCCGTTGCTTTGGCAGAGGGACAATCGATTGAGGATGCCATACGCTTTGCTAACGCTGCCGGGGCCTTGGCCGCTATCCGCCAAGGAGCCCAGCCATCCCTTCCCACCCGCCGGGAGGTGGAAGCCCTGCTGCGCAAGGCAGACCAGGCCAGGTAAACTTGCCGCGTCCTTGGGCTCTGCCCCGTACTCACTTATACTCCGGCAAGCGCCAGGGAAAGGGATGTCGGTGGAGGGCTGGCCGCAAGAAAGATTCCATGACGCGTTTGTGGAGTTTCTCGCCTCCCATCCAGAGCTCGGGGAGCAAGTGTTTGAGCTCAACCGCGAGGGGCGGGAGCTGCTTCATCAAGGCCGGATAAAGTAGGCGGAATGCAGGTTCCGCGAGGCGCTGTCCATATGCGAATGCGCGGTCCCGGCCCTCAACAACCTCGCCCTGTGCGCCTACCTCAGGGACGACTTTCGCCATAGCATCGAATACGCCAAAAAGAGCCTCAAGTACGCAGAGAGCGTGTTCGCTCACTGCACTTTGGCTCAGTGTTATCTACAGCTGGGGAAAAGGGGGCGGGCTGAAGCCCACGTGGAAAAGGCGGTCACATCCTTGCAGCGGCTTTCCTCCCCCAGCGCGTTTGAGCTTCTGAACAAGGTCTTCGAGGCCCTAGCCGAGCTGGAATGGGACGAGAGGATCTATGAGCTTTACACAAGCTATAAAGGGGAGGAGGACCTGGGGCTCGCTTTGGACGCCGTATCCTGGGTCCAGATCGGGGTGGCAGCGGCCAACCTGGGGCATCTCGCGGAGGCGGAGGGGCTGTGGCGACGGGCCCCGAGCTGGAACCGGACCTTCGGTTTCTCCAGCTGTATCTTTTCGCCGCCCGGTATGTGCGCGCCGGAAGGGCTCCACTGCTCCGATTCTCTTATAGCTTCAGCGAGGAATTGGAGCAGACGCCCCCAACTTCCCTGCCGCCGCGAGAGGGAATCGAGCCGGTTATGGTATGGGGGATCTGGAATGGTGAAGATGATGTTCGCCATGACATCGTGGATGTTCTCGCGAATTGGGA
>DQUX01000205.1 GCA_015662065.1 Anaerolineales bacterium
AATCATGCTAACACGCAGAGTGATCCTATGGCTGGGATGGGGGGGGTTGATCGGCATCGTGGGGGCGGCGCTGCTCCTGGCCGGCTGCAGCCCGGGCGAGGCTATCCTACCCTCCGGCGCCACCGAGACGGCCGTGGCCGGCCACGTCCTGGCCACCCTCACCGCCGAGGCCCAGATCACCCCCATCCCCTCGGCCGGCGAAGTCCTCGGAGGCGCTGGCGTTGCCGTTGAGGTCCTGGCCCAGCAGCCGCAGGTGGTAGGTGGTGCCGGGCAGCAGGCCGCTGATCACCTGGGTGTGGGTGATGCTCAGGGTCGGGTCCAGGGGCGTGGTGTCGCCGTAGCTCGTGGTGGTGCCGTACTCGATCTGCGTCGTGGCCGGCTCGTCGGTTTCCCATGCTACGCGCACTGAAGTATCGGTCAGCTCAGAGAAGATGACGCTTCGGAACATGAGGGGTGTCACGTCCAGGGGCGCGGTGGTGAAGGTGAAGTCGCCGGTGGTGGCGGGGTTGCCGGCTACGTCCCGGGCGACGATGCGGAAGTGGCAGGTTGTGTCCGGCTGGAGGTTTGCCAGGGTCACCTGCTGGTTGACCAGGGTGGAGGGATAGTCAGAAATAAAGCCGTAGTTGGTGTCCAGGCCATATTCGACCCAGCCGGTGGCATCGCTGCTCACTGTCCAGGCGATGGTGGCCGTCCTGTCCGTGACCTCGACGACCTGCACGTCCTCGATGACCGGGGGCTCCGTGTCCGCCTCCATCTCCTGCACGACCTGGAATCAAGGATCGCTGCGGATATACCAGTCGCCCCGGCTCCGACGGTTGATCTCCAGCCCCCGCCGGGCGATCTCCAGGTACGCCCGATTTCCCGTGAGCCGCGCGGCCATGGCCAGGGCGTCGATGTTCCAGGCGCCGGTGGAGGTCCAGTTGGCGTCGTCGGCCCAGAAGTTGGTCCGGTCGTCGGGCGCCAGGGGGTCGTAGGGGTGGGGGCAGGGAGCCACCATGAGCACCCGCCCGCTGCACCGTGCAGGGACGGTGCGCCGTCCCGGCACGGTGCGCGCCGGCAGCGTCTCCGTGCGGGTGAGGGGGCCGCTGAAGGTCGTGATCAGGTGGGGGCCGTTGGCGTCCAGCCGGTACAGCTGCCACGGCAACTTCGTAGAGTTGTTGGCCACTCGCTCCAGTCATTTGCTGTGCGGGGAGCGGACATCAGGCGAGGCAGCCCTCACAGACCCTTCTCTCCCCCAGTGAACCATCCCCCAGGCCGGCATAACCGCGGATTGCCAGGAAACCGCGGATTGGGCAACCACGCTACCCGCGTTTCCCGGCAATCCACGGTTTTCACGGACACCCGTTCCCCCACGCTGCCGCCACGCGCATGACGTCCACCACGCTGACCACCCCATCGCCATCGAAGTCGTACAGCGGCTCGGTGGTGGCGCGCCAGCGATGGGCCACGGCCTGGACGTCGGCCGCGTCCACCTGCCAATTGCCGTTGAAGTCGCCGAAAACGCAGGAGTAGGCCACAGCGCGGGTGATGGCCGTGGTGTTGCCGGCAGCGTCGGTAGCCGACACCGGGATGGTGTTCACACCCGGCTGCAGCAGGAGCCACCCATGGAATTCCCCGCTGGAAGGGTCAACGCCGGCTGTTGTCGGGGGAAGATGCGCAGACGTTGAAGGAGTGGATAGCGCCCATTGCCGAAGCGGTAGGGGCCCTGTCCCGAGCGGCGTCCCGAGCCTGTCGAGGGGTTTATCGAGGGGTGCAGATTCTGATCACCGATGATGCGGATGCCTTGAAGTAGGTGGCGGATGAACCCTTCGACGGGGCTCAGGATGAACCCTTCGACGGGGCTCAGGATGAACTGGGGCTGGAGCAGCAGGTGTGCAAGCGCCACGTGAAGCGGAATACCGAGGCGCTCATTGAGGGGTTGAAGCCGTTGGTGGAGCAGGATGTGGACGGTTCGCTGGCGGCGATGGGGGTGTCAGGGGAACAGGCGGTGGCGGATCTGGAGCGCCTGGGGGAGCTGATGCGACCACGTCGCCCGGCGGATGAGGAGGTATTGGAAGCGTTGCACCGCCGCTATCAAGGGGCCGCTCCACCTAAGAAGGGGGAACCGGCCAGCCTGGCCTATCGTCTGCGCATGTTCTTCCTGGATCGTTGGAACCTGTGGCACCGGCTGACCCGCTCTGGAGCGGGGGAGCCGGGGTGGTGATCGCGCGGCAGATATTGGGGAGGTTTTAGCCGGGAGTCCCGAGGATGCAAATCCCGGCCCGAGGAAAGGGAGCCGGGTATGCCGACCTCAGGGATACCGGTTTCACTGTGATACGATGCCTTGGCAAATCATTGATCCAGCGGGCTGCGGACGGCTAGAGGCCCCTGGTTCATGACGTGAGTGTAGATCATGGTCGTCTTCACATCTTTGTGGCCGAGGAGTTCCTGGACGGTGCGGATATCGTAGCCGTTTTCCAGCAGGTGGGTAGCGAAGGAGTGGCGGAAAGTGTGGCAAGTGACGCGCTTGTTGATCCCCGCTCGACGGGCGGCTCTTTTGACCGCTTTCTGGAGGCTGCTTTCGTTAATGTGGTGGCGACGTATCACGCCGGAGCGGGGGTCTTTGGAAAGCTTGGAGGCGGGGAAGACGTATTGCCAGACCCATTCCCGGCTGGCTTTGGGGTATTTGTGTTCCAGGGCATAGGGGAGGTAGACGCTGCCGTAGCCTCGGTCCAGGTCTTCTTCGTGTACTCGTTTCACATGTCGGAGGTGCTCTTGCAAGAAGGGAATGACGGATTGGGGGAGGATGGTCACCTGGTCTTTCATGCCTTTGGCGTCTCGGACGATGATTTGGTGTTGGGCGAAATCGAGGTCTTTGACTCGTAAGCGGACGCATTCCATGAGGCGCAGGCCGGAGCCGTAGAGGAGC
>DQUX01000337.1 GCA_015662065.1 Anaerolineales bacterium
CAGGTCCTCACCCGCACCGAATTGGTCTCCCACACAGGACGGGTGGGGGATTTCCGCTCCGTCCTGCGCACCGTCCGGTCGGACGGGGAGGTGGTGGAGACGGAGGTCGCCCACGCGGTGACCATCGTCGCCACGGGGGGAGAGGAGTGGCGAGATGAGGTGTTTATGTACGGGCGCGACCCCCGGGTCGTCACTTCGAAGGAATTGGAGGAGGCCGTCGTCCATCGGCCCGAGCGCATCGCTGACCTGCGCCAGGTAGTCTTCATCCAGTGTGTGCGGCCGCCCGGCGCGGTGGAATACTGCAGCCGCGTCTGCTGCACCAATACGATGAAGAACGCCATCCGCGTCAAGATGCTCAATCCCAACTGCCAGGTGGTGGTGTTGTACCAGGATATCATCACCTACGGCTTTCGTGAGGCCTTCTACACCGAAGCCCGGCGGCGCGGGGTTGTCTTTATGCGGTACGACGACGAACATCCGCCCACCATCCGTCGCGTCGGTCCGCAGTTGGAACTGGTCGCCTGGGACCCCACGCTCAGACAGGAGATCCCGTTCTACCCCGACCTGGTCGCGCTGAGCATGGCGGTCCAGCCATCGCCGGGCACGGAGGAACTGGCCCGCATCCTGGGGGTCCCGCTCTCTAGCGAGGGCTTCTTCATGGAGGCGCACCTCAAGATGCGGCCGATGGACTTCATGACGGAGGGCATCTTTGTCTGTGGCGTGGCCCACTACCCCAAGTTCATCGACGAGTGCATCGCCAACGCGCAGGCCACGGCGGGGCGGGCGCTGACCATCCTTGCCAAGGATCGCTTCTACATCGGCGGGGTGGTGGCCGAGGTGGATCAGACCAAGTGCGTGGGCTGCCTGACCTGTGTGCGCACCTGCCCCTTTGAGATCCCCGAGGTACGATACACGGACGTGGGGGTCGGTCACATAAAAGGAGCGGCCTACATCGAGCCGGCGCTGTGCCAGGGGTGCGGCACCTGCACCTCGGAATGTCCGGCCAGGGCGATTCAGTTGGTGGCCTACAGGGATGAGCAGATTATGGCCCAGCCGCTGGGGAGCTGGGTGACCGGGTGACTGCGGATTTCGCATTTCGGACCTTTGGAGGAGGACGTGAGCGGCGAAAAGGACAACGGACGCGGGGACTTCGTACCGGAGATCACGGCGTTCACCTGTATCTACTGTGGCTATATGGCGGCCGACACCGCCGGGGCGTTGCGACTCAAGTACCCGGCCAACGTCAAACTGATCAGGCTCCCCTGTACCGGCAAGGTGGATGTGCGCTATATTTTGGAATCCTTCGAGCAAGGGGCCGATGGGGTCTACATCGTCGCCTGCCCCATCGGGAACTGCCATCACGTCCACGGCAACGAGCGGGCGGTGGCGCGGGTCGATTACACCAAGAGGCTGTTGGACGAGATCGGCGTCGGCGGCGAGCGGCTGGACATCGTCTTCACCTCCGGCGGGATGGGGGCCACCTTTGCCGAGGCGGCGCGGAGGATGACGGAGCGGGTGAGGGAGTTGGGGCCGAATCCTTTGAAGAAGACCGGGTGATAGGGGGAGTTGGCGACTCGATGAGCGGATGATTGGAGGAGGGGTGCGATGTCTGGGCGGGAGGCGCAGGGGAACGGGAGGGTGATCGGCGCAGCGATGGTGGTCGGCGGGGGCATCGCCGGCATCCAGGCGGCGCTGGACCTGGCCGAGGCTGGCTACCAGGTCTACCTGGTCGAGCAGAAGTCGGCCATCGGTGGGCATATGGCCCAGTTGGATAAGACCTTCCCCACCAACGACTGCGCGATGTGTATCCTCAGCCCCAAACTGGTGGACGCCGGCCGCCACCGCAACATCGAACTGCTGGTGAACGGCGAGGTCGAAGGGGTGTGGGGCGAGGCAGGGCGCTTCACCGTCCAGGTCCGTACGCGGCCCCGCTACATCGACCTGGACAAGTGTACCGGCTGCGGCGAGTGTGCCACGGTCTGCCCGGTCGTCGTCCCCCGTCAGTTCGACGAGGGGATGGCGACCCGGCGGGCGGCCTACAAACTCTACCCCCAGGCGGTCCCCAACGCCTACGTCATCGAGAAGCGGGGCATTGCTCCCTGTCGCGACGCCTGCCCCGCCGGGCAGCGGGCCCAGGGGTACATCGCTCTCATCCGCGAAGGTCGCTACGAAGATGCGTTGCGGGTGATCAAGGAGGACAATCCCTTCCCCGGCATCTGCGGCCGCATCTGCAACCACCGGTGTGAGGATGCCTGCAACCGGGGGAAACTGGACGAGCCGGTCAACATCCGTGCCCTCAAGCGGCTCGTTACGGATAAGGTGTATGCCCAGCCTCGGGTGCCGCCCGATCCGGCCAAGCGATGCTATTCTGAGCGGGTGGCCATCATCGGCGCCGGCCCCTGCGGCCTCACCGCCGCCCAAGACCTGTGCAAACTGGGGTACGGCGTCACCGTCTTTGAAGCGCTCCCCCTCGCAGGCGGGATGCTCCGGGTGGGGGTCCCCGAGTACCGGCTGCCCTCCTGGATCGTGGACCGGGAGGTGCAGGATATCGTGGACCTGGGGGTAGAACTGCGGCTGAATCACCGGGTAGACAACCTGGACGAGGTGTTCGCGGAGGGGTTCGACGCGGTGCTCATTGCCGTGGGGGCCCACGAGGGGATTCGGCTTCCTATCCCCGGATCGAATCTGGAGGGGGTGCTGCTCAACACCGCCTTCCTGCGGGATGTCCGGCTGGGGAACCCGCCGAAGTTGGGGAAGCGGGTGGCGGTGATCGGCGCGGGGGACGTGGCGATGGACGTGGCCCGGACCGCCGTGCGGATGGGGTCGGAGGTGGGTATCTACTACCGCCGCACCCGCCAGGAGGCGACGGCCGATCCGGAGGAAATGCACCGGGCGGAGGAGGAGGGGGTCGTCTTTCACTTCCAGGTCACTCCGGTGGAGATCGTCGGCGACGACCAGGGGCGGGTGATCGGGATGAAGTGCATCCGCACCGAGCCGGGCCTGCCCGATGAGACGGGGCGCCGTCGCCCTGTCCCCATTCCTGGCTCGGAGCACTTCGTTCCCTGTGACAACGTTGTCTTCTCCGTAGGGCAGCGGGCCGGCCTGGCTTTCATTCCAGAGAGTGCGGGCGTCGGCATCACAGAGCGGGCGACCATCGCCGTCAACCCGAACACACTGGCCGCCACCCGACCGGGTGTCTTCGCGGCAGGCGATGCTACCACCGGCACGGCCTTCGTCATCGAGGCGGTGGCCGCGGGCCACCGGGCTGCCGGGTCCATCCACCGCTACCTGCGGGGGGAGGAATTGGAGCCCCCGCCGAAGCCGAAGCTGCCGGTGGTGGAGTTGACCCGGGCGGAGATCGAGGAGCGGGTGAAACGGGGTGAGGTGCAGGTTCGGCCCCGAGTGTCAATGGAAGAGCTCCCGATCGACGAGCGGCTTTCTTCCTTCAGGGAAGTGGTGGCCGGATACACCGACGAGGAGGCCCAGGCCGAGGCGGCCCGGTGTCTGGCTTGCGGCATCTGCTCAGAGTGCCTCAGTTGCGTCTATACCTGCCAGGCGGAGGCCATCGA
>DQUX01000366.1 GCA_015662065.1 Anaerolineales bacterium
TAACAAACCACCTCCATTTATACCTATAACGAGAAGATTTACATAGGCCATACCACGGCAGCGGGTAACTTGCGAGTACCTCGGAAGGCGTGCTAACTACCCGATCTCCTGATCGAACAGATCGGTCAGGTCCCGTTCCCTGAGTATACTGCGCCGCCAGCTCTCCAGCCGGGGGACGGCGTAGGGCAAGAGGCGCAGCACATAGTACGGGGGGAGGATCGGTATCCCTAGGAGCTCGCCAAAGACGATCAGGGTGAAGGTCCGCTCCACCTCCCCACGAGCCTTATCGAACTCGCGCACCCACTCATAGATGGTCATCCCGTAGAGGATGTCCCGCAGGGTGCGCCCTACCTCCCGCAGACGTGAACGGATTTTCTCCAGGACGTTCGCCTTCCTACATTCGTTCGACCTCACGGCCCGATTACTACCACGAAAGCCACAAATGAGCAAGCGGCAGTCACCGCGCCGCCCATGCCTCATCCAGGGCCTGTTCCACAGCCTCCCAATCCCAGCCCACCGCACGCCGTCGCCCCTGCACGATAAAGGCGGGGTAGCGACGAACACCGTAGCGCAGACACTTCCACAGCCCTTCCGGGGACTGCGGGTCCACCACCCGCACTTGGAGGTCCGGCCCGAAGCGTGCCGTTATCTCGTCGATCCAGGCCATCAGCCGATCGAACGCCTCCAGGAACTCCGACGGATACTCCTGGACCATCTCCAGGCGGACCCGTGCGCCGATCTGAGCATCCATCACCTGCTCACAATGGACGCAGTGACGGAAGGCGGTGGGGATCGGCGCGATCACCTCCAACCGGATGAATCCCTTCCCGGCGGGTTTCGCTGCCATCGGGCTCCCTAGGTGGATGTAGGACGGGCTTTCAGCCCGTCCCACACCCATATCTCACCTCCCGGCCGGCGCGCCCACCTCTTCCCGCCGCGCGGCGCGGACGATGGCCCGGACGCCGTCCACAGCGAGGATGAGGGCGCAGACGATCAGGACCACCGCCAGCCCGCCGGCGATGATGTTGCCGACCGCCGCGGCAGCCCCGGCGGCGAAGTCAACCGCTGTGAAGGACTTGTAGCCAGTGATCCCCAGGGCCCCGATGGTGGTCACGAACATGAAGATGAAGGGAATGAACGACCACCAGTAGTTCTTGCCCTTGGAGACCAGCCACAGGGTAATGATGAGCAGGGCCAGGGAGGCCATCAGCTGGTTCGCACCGCCGAAGAGGACCCAGATGCGGCTCCAGAAGCCGGTCCAGATCAGGATGCCGGAGAGCACCAGCGCCACCAGCGAGCCGACATGGACGTTGCGCAGCACGGCGATCCGATCGCCCAGGAACTCAGCGCTGGCCACCCGCATAAAGCGGACCACCAGGTACATAATGGTCAGCGCCATCAAGGTGAGGAAGACCGCGCCGTAGGGCTGGCCGAACGTCTCCGGGACGCCGATGTGGCTGAGGAAGACTGCCAGGCCGTTGGAGAAGACGCCAGCTCTTCCTCCCCACTCCATGTACTGGGCCAGGCTCCCAGCACCAACGACGGCCGCCAGGAGGGAGAGAACGGCCAGGAACATCTCCAGGAACATCGCCCCGCCGCCCACGAAGAGGGCGTCTCCTTCCTTCTCCAACTGTCGGGCAGTGCCGGAGGAGGAGACCAGGCTGTGCCAGCCGGAGATGGCCCCGCAGGCGATGGTGACGAACAGGACCGGCCACAGCGGCCCCAGGCCGGGCAGCTCGCCGATCTGGCCGTTGAAGTTGGTGAAGGCAGGGAAGTCGGCGGAGAAAGAGGGATGCCAGATCAGCAGGCCGATGGTGCCGCCCAGGATGCCCAGGAAGACGATCCAGAAGGCGACGTAGTTGATCGGCTGGGCCCACCGCCAGATGGGCAGCACCGCGCCGAAGTAGCAGAGGATCAGCGTCACCACGCTCCAGAAGATGTTGGATCCGGTCTCTCCCAGCGCCGTGTTGATGCCGGTGAAGATGTTCTGCACTGCCGGCAGGGTGCCCAGCCAGATGCCGATGAAGGCACCGACGACGGTGACCACGGTGGTCAGGATGATGTCCTGCTTCCACTTGTAGGTCATCTGGCCGGCGAGGATTCCAAGGAGGATCACCAGGATCACCCCCAGCGGCACCGCCGGGTTACCCATCAGGTCATAGCCGACGATCTTGCCGAAGGCCCCCATGATGAGCCAGAGGTAGCAGTAAATGAAGATGAGGAGGATGTTGCGAGCGCGCGGAGAAATAAGCCGATAACTGAGGGCACCAAAGGTCTGCCCCTCCTCCCGCACGCCCACGATGATGCTGCTGTAGTCCTGCACCCAGCCGATGAAGAAGGTGCCCAGGAGGATCCACAACAGCGCCGGAAGCCAGCCGTACCGTACCGCGACGATCGGGCCGACGATCGGGCCCAACGCGGCGACGGATTTGAACTGATAACCGAAGAGGACGTTCCGGTTGGCGGGGGTGAAGTCCACACCGTCCATGTACATCTTGGCCGGCGTGGTCTTGGTGTCGTCCGGCTGGATGATCTTGCGGTCGATGCTCTTGGCGTAGACACCGTAGCCGATGCCGATCGCCGCCGCCGCCAGAACCAGGGTCAGAATGGCGTTCATCGCACACCTCTCCTTGGAATGAATGGAAGACGACAAGCTAGCTCAGACCAGACACAGTCGACAGTCATCCATACTCTGTGCCGTTGCACCACCTCCTTCCCCACACCCGGGATGCCCATCGGAAGCACCCCGGGTCCGATCTAGGCGGACGA
>DQUX01000390.1 GCA_015662065.1 Anaerolineales bacterium
CCCTATAATTGTCTATAATAGATTGAGAGTATTGGAGGGGAAGATGTACATATCTGTTGCCGAGGCCCACAACCGGCTCTCCCGCTGGCTGAAGAAGGTCCGGGAGGGGCCCATCACCATCACCAAGCGAGGCAAGCCGGTGGGGGTCCTCATCGCCCCCGAGGAGTACGAAGAGCTGCGTCGGGTGCAGGCGTATCTCCAGATGCTCCGCCTCTCCCAGTCGCTGCGGGAAAGCGGTGTGACGGCCGGGGAACTGTTCCAGACCTCGCGGGAGGAACTGGAGGAGCGGAGATGGTCGTCGACGCCAGCGTGATCCTCGCTGCCTTCTTCCCCGACGAGGCGCAGGACCAGGCCCAGGCGCTGATCCGCGATCACATCTCCCGCCGGGTGCGGCTGGTTGCTCCTACGTTGCTCTTGTATGAGGTAACCAATGCAGTGGTGATGGCGGAGCGCCGGGGGCGCATCAGCCAGGAGGCGGGCGAGGGGATCCTGGATTCGCTGGAGGGCCTGGGCATCGAACGGATCCCGGTGACGTGGCAGCAGATGCTTCCCCTGGCCCGGGCGTTCGACCGTTCGGCCTACTACGCAGCCTACCTGGCGCTGGCCCAGGCGCGGGGAGAACCGCTGAGCACCGGCGATCTCCACCTCTACCAGGCCGTCCGCGACCGCCTGGACTGGGTCCGGTACATCGGCGGTGAGGTGGAACCCGAAGCGTAGAACATGGGTAACTACTCAGGGGGAGGGCTGCTGAACGTTGCTTTCCTTGCATGGGCCGCACCGCCGTAAACAGGCGGTGCGGGGGAGCGTAACTGACGTGGTCTCTGTATCCCCAGCACCGGCTCTTCAGGCCGGTGCGGACGTGGCTGAGTAGTTACGAACATAGAACGCGGAACGTAGAACACCTAACGGGGGAATGAGATGACCGAGGAAGAACGCCAACGGCTGCAAGAGGCACAGGAGCGGTGGGAGAAGACGACGCTCAAGGAGACGCTGGACCGGCACCCGGAGCGGTATGAGGTGTTCATCACCGCCTCCGGCGAACCGGTCGAACGGCTGTACACCCCGCTGGATCTGGGCGGGGACTATCTGGAGAAGCTTGACTTCCCGGGCGAGTATCCTTTCACGCGCGGCATCCATCCCACGATGCACCGGGGCCGCCTCTGGACGATGCGGATGTTCGCCGGCTTCGGCACCGCCGAGGAGACCAACGCCCGTTTCAAGTATCTGCTGGAGCAGGGGCAGACCGGCCTCTCGGTCGCCTTCGACCTGCCCACCCTGATGGGGTACGACACCGACGCGCCGGAGGCGGAGGGGGAGTTCGGCAAGTGCGGGGTGGCCGTCTCCTCCCTGCGGGATATGGAGGTCCTCTTCGACACCATCCCCCTGGACAAAGTGACCACCTCGATGACCATCAACAGCCCGGCATCGGTCATCTGGGCGATGTATATCGCCGCTGCCGAGAAGCAGGGGGTGCCGATGCACCACCTGGGCGGCACGATCCAGAACGACATCCTCAAGGAGTATATCGCCCAGAAAGAGTACATCTTCCCCCCCGAGCCCTCGATGCGGTTGGTGACCGACACCATCGAGTTCGGGAGCCAGCACCTCCCCAAGTGGAACACCATCTCCATCAGCGGTTACCATATCCGGGAGGCCGGTTCGACGGCGGCCCAGGAGTTGGCCTTTACGCTGGTCGACGGAATGGAGTACGTCCGCTGGGCGCTGGAGCGGGGTCTCGACATCGACGCCTTCGCCCCCCGCCTCTCCTTCTTCTTCAACTGTCACAACGATTTCCTGGAGGAGATCGCCAAGTTCCGCGCCGCCCGCCGCGTCTGGGCCCGGGAGATGCGCTACACTTTCGGCGCCAAGAATCCCCGCTCCTGGTGGCTCCGCTTCCATACCCAGACCGCCGGCTGCACCCTCACCGCCCAGCAGCCGGAGATCAACGCGGTCCGCGTGGCGATCCAGGCGCTGGCGGCGGTGCTGGGCGGGACCCAGTCCCTGCACACCAACAGTATGGACGAGGCGCTGGCCCTGCCCGGCGAGTTCGCCGTCACCGTCGCCCTCCGCACCCAGCAGATCATCGCCCACGAGTCCGGCGTGACCAACACAGTGGACCCCCTGGGCGGCTCCTACGCCGTCGAGGCGCTCACCGACCGGTTGGAGCGGCAGGCCTACGACTACTTCGAGCGCATCGAGGCCCTGGGTGGGGTCCTCCCCGCCATCGAGGCCGGTTTCTTCCAGCAGGAGATCGCCGATGCCGCCTACCGGTATCAGCGGGAGATCGACGAGCGGCGGCGGGTCGTGGTGGGGGTCAACGAGTTTGTGGCCGAGGAGCCGTTGAGGATCCCCCTGCTGAAGATGGATCCCCAGGGGTACGCGCGGCAGTGCGCCCGGCTGGCCCAGGTGCGGGCCGAACGGGATAGCGGGGCCGTAGGGCAGGCCCTGGATCGGCTACGTATCGCCGCCCAGTCCACCGAGAACACGATGCCCTACATCCTGGACGCGGTCCGGGCCTACGCTACGCTCCAGGAAGTGATGGATGTCTTCCGCGAGGTCTTCGGCCTCTACCGGGAGCCGATGATCCTGTGACAGGGCTTGTGCGGTTTTGTCGAATCCAACCACAGAGATTTGTTGCCCGACATCACGTGAGCCCGGCGACTGAAGCGGTGTCCTGAGCGTGTCGAAGGATCGCGGGCAACCATTGCGAAGTCCACCTTCGTGGACTGATCCAGTCGCCGCAGAGCGACTTCGCAGGTGTAGCACGCGGTTTTAACCGCCGTGCCTTGGTGGATGTCGGGTAGTGAGCCACAGAGGTACAGAGGGCACGGAGCCTCATAGAGTTCCGCGAGCCCCTTGGTGTTTCCTCCGGGTCTCTGTGGTGTTCCATTGCCGCAAGTGTGTGACCTCTGTGGTACAGACACGTGTTTCGGTGCTTCACCCAGTTTGCCCTTTCATCTGTTCTGTAGTACACTAACGATAACTATGCCGAGGAGGACAACATAGCAACATGGCCGATGAAGGACGCAGGAAAGCTCTGGAGGCGGCGCTGGCGGCGCTGACGAAGCGGTTTGGGGACGGGGCGATCATGCGTCTGGGGGAGGCGACCCACCTGGCGGTGGAGG
>DQUX01000019.1 GCA_015662065.1 Anaerolineales bacterium
AGGCTCCGAGCGGGTCTGCGACCCGCGTCTCCGGCCAAAACCACCATTTTCGGCCAAAGTCGGGGGTCACAGACCCCCTCAGAGCGTAATGTGACATTGTCAAACTAGTCACCCAGTCACCCGATCACCCAGGAGAGTCATATGCCCAAGTCTACTCATCTCACCCTGCCCATCACCGGGATGACCTGCGCCAACTGTGCCCTCACCGTCGAGCGCAGCCTGAAGAAGGCGGAAGGGGTGGCCGACGCGACGGTCAACTTCGCCACCGAGCATGCCACGGTGACCTTCGACCCCGAGCTGGTCCGTCCCACCGAGCTGGTGAAGCGGGTGCGGCGGGCCGGATATGACGTGGTGACGGTGCGGGTCGAGTTGCCCATCACCGGGATGACCTGCGCCAACTGTGCCCTCACCGTCGAGCGGGCCCTGAGCCGGGTCTCGGGCGTGGTGGAGGCGTCGGCCAACTTCGCCGCCGAGCGGGCCGCGGTGGCGTACATCCCTGGTGTGGCCTCCGTCGGGGCGCTGATCCGCGCGGTGGAGGAGGCCGGCTACGGGGTGGTGCAGGCCGCCACGCCGGAGGAGCTGGAGGATGTGGAGGCCCAGGCCCGTCAGGCGGAGATCGCCGATCAGACCCGCAAGTTCTGGGTGGGCGTCGCCTTCTCTCTCCCCCTGTTCCTCCTCAGTATGGCCCGCGATCTCGGCCTCCTGGGTGGCTGGTCCCACGCCCCCTGGGTCAACTGGCTCTTCCTCGCCCTCGCCACTCCGGTCCAGTTCTACACTGGCTGGGATTACTACGTGGGCGCCTACTACGCCCTGCGCAACCGGACGGCCAACATGGACGTGCTGGTGGCGATGGGCTCCTCCGTGGCCTATCTCTACAGCCTGGTGGTGCTCCTTTCCCCGGCGGCGGGCCAGCACGTCTACTTCGAGACCTCGGCGGTCATCGTCACGCTGATCAAGTTGGGGAAGCTGCTGGAGGCGCGGGCCAAAGGGCAGACCGGCGCGGCCATCAAGAGGCTGATGGGGCTTCGGCCCAAGACGGCGCGGGTAGTGCGGGACGGAGAGGAGATGGACGTGCTGGTGGAGGAGGTCCGGGTGGGGGACCTGGTGGTGGTCCGCCCGGGCGAGCGGATCCCGGTGGACGGCGTCGTCGTCGAGGGCCACTCGGCGGTGGACGAGAGCATGCTCACCGGCGAGCCGCTGCCGGTGGACAAGAGGGCCGGCGACGAGGTCATCGGCGCGACGGTGAACCGGCAGGGGCTTTTGAAGTTCGAGGCCACCCGGGTGGGGGCGGAGACGGCCCTGGCGCAGATCGTCCGGCTGGTGCGGGAGGCCCAGGGGAGCAAGGCTCCCATCCAGCGGCTGGCCGACCAAGTGGCGGAGATATTTGTTCCGGCGGTCATCTCCATCGCCCTGGTTACCTTCGGGGTCTGGTGGGCCGCCAGCGGCGACGTCACCACGGCGATGGTCCGGCTGGTGGCGGTGCTGGTCATCGCCTGCCCCTGCGCCCTGGGGCTGGCCACCCCTACCGCCATTATGGTCGGCACCGGCAAGGGGGCGGAGCTGGGGATTCTCTTCAAGAACAGCACGGCCCTGGAGACCGCCCACCGGCTGGAGGTGATCGTCCTGGATAAGACCGGCACCCTCACCAAGGGGGAACCGGAGGTGACCGACGTGGTTTCAAGGTTTCAGGCCGCAGGGTCCCGGGTTTCAGGTTCAGAACTTGGAACCTCGAACCTGAAACCTGAAACAACCCTATTGTGGTGGGCTGCCTCCGTCGAGCGGGGCTCCGAGCACCCTCTAGGGCAGGCCATCGTGGCCGCGGCGGAGGCGCAGGGGCTGTCGCTGGCCGATCCGCAGGACCTCGAGGCGGTTCCCGGCCGGGGCATCCGCGCCCGCGTGGAGGGTAGCGCGGTGTGGGTGGGGAAGCCGGAGTGGATCGAGGCGGAGGGGGTCTCCCCGGGAGACCTGGCCGCCGAGGTGGAGCGACTGCGGGCGGCGGCGAGGACCGTCGTGGCGGTGGCGGTGGATGGAGAGATGGTCGGCCTGTTGGAGATCGCAGACGCCCTGAAGGAGGGCTCCGCCGAGGCGGTGGCCGAGCTGCACCGGCTGGGGCTGGAGGTGGTGATGCTCACCGGCGACAACCGCCGCACCGCCGAGGCCATCGCCGCCCAAGTGGGGATCGACCGGGTCGTCGCTGAGGTACTGCCGGCCGACAAAGCCGCACAGGTGAAGCAACTCCAAGTCGGGGCGGGCCTCCGTGCCCGCCCGGTTGCAGCGGGCCGCCGTGCCCACCATCCTGCGCGTGTTGGCATGGTCGGCGATGGTATCAACGACGCCCCGGCGCTGGCCCAGGCCGATGTCGGCATCGCCCTGGGCACCGGCACCGACGTGGCGATGGAGACCGCCGACGTGACGCTGATGCGAGGGGACCTGCGGGCGGTCCCGCAGGCGCTGGCCCTCAGCCGGGCCACGATGCGGACCATCAAGCAGAACCTGTTCTGGGCCTTCTTCTACAACGTCATCCTCATCCCGGTGGCGGCGGGGGCTCTCTACCTGCTCCCGTGGGTGCCCGGCGTCCTGCGGCAGCTCCATCCCGTGCTGGCCGCCTTCGCTATGGCGTTCAGCAGCGTGACGGTGGTCGCTAACAGCCTTCGTCTGCGTCGGGCGAAGCTGTAGAGCCCCTATGGTCGGCATAGGCGGGGCGAAGGGTATCCTGAGCGGAGTGAGCGAAGCGAACACAGTCGAAGGATGCCCTTCGACTGCGGCGGCTTCGCCGCCTCCGCTCAGGACACCGCCTGAGCGGAGTGGGCGGGGGCGAAGGGTACAGCGCGGGCTTTGAACGACCGGGGACAAGGGGCAAGCTGAAAGTCAAGGCTCGTATTGAGAAGGTGCATTAGGAGCCAGCAAGTCCGTACACCTCCACGATCAGATCCGCCAGCCCGCCCACATCCTCTGGGTCGAACTGCGGCACACCTACGTCAAGTCGCTGATCGGAGACAACCGCCACCAACTTGTCCGGTGGGCAGACCAGTTCCGGCTGTACCTCGCCCCGGCTCACCTGGATCTTGGGGGCGTCCCCCTGCTTGAACCCCTCGGTCAGGATCAGGTCTACATCCCGGATCTCGGCCACTACCTCCGCCAGCGAGGGCTCCCGTTCCACCCTCCTGCGGTGCATCACCTGGTCCGGTGCCACCAGGACTACGTGGTCTGCCCCCACCTGGGCCAGCCGCCAGGTGTCCTTGCCTTCCACATCCAGGGCCGCCCCCGGGTGGGGGTGGTGCTTGATCACGGCGACCCGATAGCCGCGTCGCCTCATCTCCGGGATCAGATTCTCCAGAAGTGTCGTCTTGCCGCTGCCCGAGCGGCCCACGATAGAGAAAACGGGAATGGCCATCTTCGTCTGCCTCCGTCATGGCGCAGAAAGAATAGCCCATAACTCCCGTTTCGGCAAGTGCGGCATTTCTCAACAGTTCGTTCCGGCCTGGCAGGAGGCGGAGCGGGAGCGACTGAGTTGGACGGACCGACAACGGGCGATCTGAGGAGGACGGACTTATAAGCAAGACCTGGTCACGCGGTTGCTGATGATTAATGATGTGGGTGCGGCTCTACCTGACGACGGCCACGCTGGGGGCCTTGTTCGGGGTGGACAAGGCGACGGTGGGTCGGAACGGACGGGGGATTCTTGCTGTTCTGCGCCGGGTGAGTGAAGGGGAGATCGGGTGGCCAGACCAGCGCGGTACGTGGGGCGGCCCGCCTCTCGACGACGGGGAGAGTCACACTGATCGGCCATAGTTCCGGCGGCGTGATGGGGCGGCTCTACCTGAGCCCGAGGCCCTTCCTCGGGCCTGCGTTCTACGGGCTGGAGTATGTGGATCTCCTCGTGACCCTGGGAAGCCCCCACTACAACTGGCGGGGCGGGCGGATGCGGCGGTGGGTTGAGGAACAGTACCCCGGGGCCTACTTCGCGCCGCAGGTCCGGTATGTCTCCGTCGCCGGGAAGCTCCTTCGCGGCGACCGCGCCGGCTCACTCCGGGAGCGTTTGGCCTACCGCTTCTACGAGAGACTGTGCGGCGACGGTCGGGCTTGGGGGGACGGCTCGGTGCCGGTGCCCTCCGCCCTGCTGCACGGATCCCGCCAGGTCGTCCTGGAGGGGGTGGGCCACTTCGCCGGATTCGGCGGGCCGTGGTACGGGACGGAGGGGGTGGTCCCCCGCTGGTGGAACGCCGGGGTTGCTGAGGGCGACGCAGGAGGTTGACAAGCGCCTGAACTTGTGTATATTATTCATGCCGCACATCGCGTGCGCTGGCCCGTCTTTCTAGAGAGCACATTGCCTGGCGGTGTCTGCCGGCATCGTGCTCTTTCACCATGAAGATACCCGGAGGGGAAAAAGACCTATGATCCAGGTGGAAGGTCTGACCAAACGATACGGAGATGTCACCGCCATCGAGAACCTCAACTTCCACGTCGCGCGGGGGGAGATCGTCGGCTTCCTGGGCCCCAACGGGGCCGGGAAGACCACGACGATGCGCGTGCTGACCGGCTACCTCCCCCCCACCGAGGGCTCCGCCCACATCGCCGGATACGACATCTTCTCCGAATCGCTTCAGGCCCGCCGTCGCATCGGCTATATGCCGGAGACGGTCCCCCTCTACCCGGAGATGACCGTCCGCGGCTACCTTCACTTCATGGCCGAGATCCGGGGGGTGCGGGACCGACGGACGGCGGTAGCGGAGGCGATGGCCCTCTGCCACGTTGAGGACCGGGCCGGTGACATCATCGCCACCCTTTCCAAGGGCTACCGCCAGCGCGTCGGGCTGGCCCAGGCGCTCCTGCACAAGCCCGACGTCCTCATCCTGGACGAGCCGACCCTCGGCCTGGACCCCCGCCAGATCATCGAGGTGCGGGAGCTGATCCGGGAGTTGGGGCAGGAGCGGACGGTGCTCCTCAGCAGCCACATCCTGCCCGAGGTCAGTCAGGTCTGCACCCGGGTGCTGATCATCCACAAGGGGCACATCGTGGCCGAGGACACCCCCGAGGGGCTGACCGCCCGGCTCCAGGGGGCCACCCGGCTGGTGGTGCAGGTCGCCCGGCCCTCCCCCAAGGTGGAGGCCGCCCTCTCTACCGTCCCCGGCGTGGAGGGGGTGGAGCCGGCCGGCGACGGTCGGTACGAAATCGCCTCCGCCCCCGACGCTGACGTCCGTACCGCCGTCGCCGAGACAGTCGTCCAGGGCGGTTGGGGCCTGCTGGAACTGCGGCCCGTGGGGATGAGCCTGGAGGAGATCTTCCTCCAGTTGACGCGGGAGGAATCCCCCATCGAGGAAATCGCCGAGCAGGAGGTGGAAGCCGATGCGTAATCTCTTCGCCATCGCCAAGCGGGAGGTCCAGTCCTACCTGGTCTCCCCCGTCGCCTATCTGGTCATCGCGGCCTTCCTGCTGGTCAGCGGCCTCTACTTCTGGCTGACCCTGGGCTGGATGGTCCAGTACCGGGAAGTGCCGACGATGCGGTACACCATCGAGTTTATGATCGTGATCTTCGTCTTCGCCGCGCCGCTCTTGACGATGCGCCTCCTGGCCCAGGAGCGGCGCATGGGCACGCTGGAGCTGGTGCTCACCTCCCCGGTCCAGGACTGGGAGCTGGTGATGGGGAAGTTCTGCGCCGGGCTGGCCCTCTACCTGATGATGGTCATCCCGACGCTCCTCTTCCCCCTCACCCTGGAGGTCTTCGGCAACCCAGACTGGGGGCCGGTCCTGAGCGGGTACCTGGGGCTGCTCCTCTTCGGCGCGGTCCTCCTCTCCGTGGGGCTGTTCGCCTCCGCCCTGACCCAGAACCAGATCGTCGCCGCCGTGCTGGGAGTGGCGGGGAACCTCCTGCTGTGGTTCTTCGTCGGCGCGCCCGCCTACAACCCCGGCATCAGCCCCCGCGTCGCCCACATCCTGCGGATGCTGGACCTGCGGGCCCACCTGCAGACCTTCGTCAGCGGTGCGCTGGATACCCGCGACATCGTCTACTGCCTAAGCGTGACGGTGTTCTTCCTCTTCATCACCACCCGAATCCTGGAGGCGCGGAGGTGGCGCGCATGAACGGGAACGAGAGCCGCAGAGAACGCATCGGCAACATCCTGTTGACGCTGGCACTGGTCGGCCTGGCCGCGGGCGTGGGGACCCTGCTGGTGGAGCGGCGGCTCACTCTGGTCGGCGAGATCGGCTTCGGCGTCGCCGGGGCGCTTCTGCTGACCTTCGTCATCGTCGAACCGGCCCGCACCCGCATATGGATCACCAGCCGCCAGGTCCGCTACGGCTCCAACGCCCTGATGATGTCGCTGATCCTCCTGGCGATCCTGAGCGTGGGCAACTTCCTGGCCGACCGCCACCCCTACCGGATCGACGTCACCGCCAACCGGAGCCTCTCCCTGGCTCCGCAGACGGTGGACGTGCTGGACACGCTGGAGGGGCCGGTCCGCGTTGTCGGCTTCTTCACCTCACCCACCACGAGGGACCGGGCGGCGGACCTGCTGGACCAGTACCGTTATCACTACCCGGACCTGGCGGTGGAGTTCCACGACCCGGCGGTGGAGTACTCCCAGGCGCTGGAGTGGGGGGTCACCGATACCTGGCGGCCAACGCTGTTCATCCTCTACGAGGGCCGGCAGGAGAAGATCAACGTCGTCAGCGAGCGGGAGATCACCAGCGCCCTGGTCCGCCTGAGTCGGGAGACCCGGCCGGTGGTCTACTTCCTGACGGGCCACGGCGAGCGGGACCTGGAGGACCCAGGCGACGGGGGGCTGAGCACGCTGGGGGAACGACTGGAGGAGGAGGGGTTCCAGGTAGCCCCACTCAATCTCCTGATCACCGCCACCGTCCCCGCCGACGCCAGCGCGGTGGTGATCGCCGGCCCGCGGCGGCCCCTCAGCCAGGAGGAGGTGGACCGGCTGGCGGCCTACGTGGACGACGGCGGCGCGGCTATGCTCCTGCTCGATCCGGCCCCCGACCCGGAGATGGAGTCGCCCGCCCTGGCCGACTGGCTGGCCGACCGGTGGGGGGTGGCCTTTCGGGAGGACCTGGTGATCGACCCCGCCTCCTACATCTACCCGATGCCCACCATCCCGGTGGCCGTCTCCTACGGCAACAGCCCCATTGGGCGGGGAATGGGGGGTGCGGGGACCTACTTCGTCGAGGCGCGGTCCATCGTACAGATCACCGCCACTCAGGGGACGACCGATACCCTCGCGGCCAGCCCCTACTTCGTCCCCCTGGTGCAGACTAGCACTGAGAGCTGGGGGGAGACCTCCTGGGCTCAACTGGCGAAGATCCCCGAGACCTGGCCGTCGTACGATGATGGGGAGGATGTGCAGGGGCCGCTGGACATCGCGGTGACGCTGGAGGACGCCGAGGGGGAGGCCCGGCTGGCCTTGTTTGGCGATTCCCATTTTTGTGCTAACATGGCAGTGCGAGACCTGGCGAACGGCGACCTGTTCATCAACACCCTCAACTGGCTGACGGAGGACGAGGAGCTGATCTCGCTCCGCCCCCAGTCGGACGTGGACCGGTACGTGACGATCCAGAGCAATCTGGTTCGCAACGGGATCTTCGCCGTGCTGGTCGTCCTGGTCCCGCTGGCGGTCCTGGGCATCGGTGGCCTCGTCATGCTGGTGCGGAGGGCGCGGCGATGAAGGGAAAGGACCACACCTGGATGATCCTGGGGGTCCTGGCGCTGGCAGCGGCGGTCTCCTACTATCTTCTGGAGGTGCAGGGGATCGCTCAGGAGCCCGGCGATGTGGCGTATGTCTGGGACCTGGAGGCGGATCAGATCGTGGGGGTGCGGGTGATAGACCACGCCTCCGGGTCGGTGACCGCCCTGGAGAAGGCGGCAGGGGCCACCTGGCGGGTGACGGAGCCGGTCCCGGAGGTGGCGGAGGCGGCGGAGTGCGCTTCCCTGGTCTACGCGCTGGCCTATATGCCGGTCCATCGCACCATCGAGGACCCGCCGGAGGGGGAACTGGCGGCCTACGGCCTGATCACCCCCGCCTACACCATCGAGGTGCGGGTGGAGGACGGGCGGACCATCCGGCTCCAGGTGGGAGCTCACTACCCCTCCGGGTCCTACTTCGCCCGACGGGAGGGGGAGCAAGCGGTGATCCTGGTACAAGATTACGCCGTGGAGGATGTCGTTCGCATCGTCGAGGAGCCACCGGTCCCCGAACCGACGCCAGGGGTGCCCCTTGAGGGGCCTATCCTCCAGGAACCTTGAGGGTGGAGAAGCGCGGTGGAAACGGCCGGGAGAGAGCGGATAAGAAACGTGGGGTGTTGGCGTTGAAAGAGGAAGCGGAGTTCTTGCTGGAAGAGCCCGAAGAGGAAGGGGGCGTGGAGACCCTGCTGGCCCTGGGCCGGGCGCAGGGGCACGTCACCTTCGACGATATCCTGAGCGTCTTTCCTGAGGCCGAGGAGAACCTCGACCAACTGGAGGAGATCTTCACGCTTCTCGTGGAGGCCAACATCCCTGTCGGCGAGCCGGAGGAACTGGAAGGGGAGGAGGAGCCGGAGAGAACAGGGACGGACGAGAAGGAACTAGAGCAGGAGGGGAGGCTGACCACCGAGCAGGAGGCCTTCTTCCGCGCCGTCGAGGTAGATGACACCATCGGACTCTATCTAAAGGAGATCGGCCAGGTCCCCCTGCTGACGCAGGAGGAGGAGGTGGAGCTGGCCAAGCGGATGGAGCGGGGCCGGAGGGCGGAGAAGCAACTCCAGCAGGATGGGCTGGACCCGGCGCGACGGAGGGAGCTGGAGGCAACGGTCGAGGACGGCAAGGCCGCCCGGGAGCACCTGATCCGGGCGAACTCCCGGCTGGTGATCTCGGTGGCCAAGAGGTACATCGGTCGAGGGGTCCCGTTTCTGGACCTGATCCAGGAGGGGAACATCGGCCTCATCCGCGCGGCCAACAAGTTCAACTACCGGCTGGGCCACAAGTTCTCCACCTACGCCACCTGGTGGATCCGGCAGGCGGTCACTCGGGCCATCGCCGACCAATCCCGCACCATCCGCGTGCCGGTCCATATGGGCGATCAGATCAACCGCCTCTTGCGGGTCTCCCACCGGCTCACCCAGGAGCTGGGCCGGGAGCCGACCAGCAAGGAGCTGGCCAAGGCGCTGGACATCCCCACCCACAAGGCGGAGCAGATGATTCGGTTCGCCCGCCGCCCTTTGAGTCTGGATATGCCCACCGACGACGAGGAGGAGAGCGTCCTGGGCGATTTCATCGAGGACGACGAGGCGGTCGCGCCGCCGGAGGCGGTGAGCGCGGCGATGCTGCGCGGCGTGCTCGACGACATCCTGCAGAACCTCCCGCCGCGCGAGGTGCGTATCCTCCGGTTGCGCTATGGCCTGGTGGATGGGGAGACCTATACGCTGGAGGAGGTGGGGAAGAAGCTGGGGGTCACCCGGGAGCGGGTCCGGCAGATCGAGGCGCAGGCCCTGAGCCGGCTGAGGCACCCGGCCCATTCCCGTCGGTTGAAGGACTTCTTGGGGAAGTGACGCCACCGGCCCTCGGAGGGGGAGGCGGCTGGCGAATGCAACGGCGGGCCTACGCGAAAAGCGGAAACAACGCCCGGCCCTTGTGTAAGCAACCGCCCGGCGACCTGATGCCAGGCGGTTCTATGTGTGCCCCATTTCCCGAGGTGAGGGCACTTGCTTCGCCCGGGTCACCAGTGACTCAGAACTCCCGCCAGAGCCGCCTCACGTCTACCCGCTTGCCCTGCTCTACCCGCGCCGTCAGCAGGCTGACGTAGGTCTCCTGCAGGACTGCCACCCGCTCCTCCATCCGCTTGCTATCCCGCGCCAGGAGCGCCTGCCATAGCGCCATCATCATTGTGATCAGGCTGGCTGCCGAGGGCAGCCCTATCGGGCTGTTGGCCGGGCAGACCAAGACCCGGTCGGCGACCTGCGCCGGCGGCGACACGGCGGACACGCTCACGGCCGCCGTTTCAGCTCCCTGTTCCTTGGCGAGGCGAAGCACGGCGGCAGTGTCGATGCCGGTGCCGGGGACACCCAGGCCGATCACCAGGTCTTTCTCACCTATATCCCACAGCACCCGCGCCGCCTCCGCCGGGTCGGCGTCCAGGCCGCTCGCCTTCACCCCGGCTATCCGCAGGTAGTCGGCGAAGAACTCCGCCAGGCAGCGGGCCCCGGCCTCTCCCACCACCCAGACGCGCTTCGCCTTGGCCAGCAGGTCCACCAACTCCGCGGCCTGATCGGTCACCTGGGCCACGGCCACCTCCAGGTTGTGGCGCTCGTTCTCCAGGAGCGCGCGCAGCCGCTCTACGTTGGTCTTGGCCTCATCGAAGCGGCCGTAGACAGCGGTGAGATCCGCCTTGACAACTTGCTGCACCTCCTTGGAGAGCTGGCGGTACCCCTGATACCCCAGCGCCTGGGAGAAGCGGACCACCGTCGCGGCGTCCACGCCCAACTTCCGGGCCAGTTCTGTGGCGGTCATAAAGGCAACATCCAGTTCGTGGGCGAGGATGAATTCACCCAAGCGCTTGAAGCTGGGGGTGAGGGAATCGTAGGCCTGTTTGATTC
>DQUX01000244.1 GCA_015662065.1 Anaerolineales bacterium
CTATGCTCTGAGGGGGTCTGTGACCCCCGACTTGGGCTGAAAACGGCATCTTTCGGCCAAAGACGCGGGTCGCAGACCCGCCGGGAGCCTGAATTCACTATGCTCTGAGGGGGTCTGTGACCCCCGACTTGGGCCAAAATCTGACCGATCGCAGACCGGTCAGGGGCTAGGATTCTCAAGTGCTGATCATGCCTGATGTCCGTAGCCTACGTGTCGGCTTGGGGCTCGCCGCTTGTCGGCTCCGGTCGGTAGGGCCGACGGCGGCGGGCGACCCGGAGGCGGATCAGGGAGCGGCGGAGGGCTTTCATAGCGGCGGCCCGCTCCTCCGGTGGGGCTTCCCTCTTCAGCAGTTCCTCCGCCCTGCGGCGGGCTTCCTCCGCCCGTTGGATGTCTATCTCCTCCGCCCGCTCTGCCACGTCGGCCAGTACGATCACCCGGTCCGGCAGGACCTGCATATACCCTCCGTGGACGGCGAAGCTGAACTCCTCCTCCCCTTGGCGGACGATCAACTCTCCTTCCGCCAGCACTGTGATCAGCGGGGCGTGGTGGGGGAGGATGCCCAGTTGTCCATCCTCACCGGGGGCCAGCACGATGTCCACCTCGCCGGTGAAAAGCTCTTGTTCTGGGGTTACAATATCCAAGCGCATTCCCGCTATCCTTGCCGCCGGTCCTCAGGCGCTCTGTAACATCCGGGCCCGCTCCACCACCTCGTCGATGGTGCCGACCATATAGAAGGCGTCCTCCGGCAGGTCGTCGTGCTTGCCCTCGAGGATCTCGCGGAAGCCCCGGACTGTCTCCTCGATGGGGACGTACCGGCCGGGGCGGCCGGTGAACCGCTCCGCCACGTGCATCGGCTGGGTGAGGAACCGCTGGATCTTGCGGGCGCGGGCGACCGTCTGTTTATCCTCCTCGGAGAGTTCCTCCACCCCCAGGATCGCGATGATGTCCTGCAGGTCCTGGTACCGTTGGAGCACCCGCTGCACCTTCCGGGCTACCTCGTAATGGTCCTCACCCACGATGCGGGGGTCGAGGATGCGGGAGGTGGAGGTGAGGGGGTCCACGGCCGGGTACAGCGCCTGGGCGGCCAGCCGGCGCTCCAGGGTGATGGTCGCGTCCAGGTGGGCGAAGGTGGTCACCGGGCCAGGGTCGGAGTAGTCATCGGCGGGGACGTAGACCGCCTGCATCGAGGTGATGGAGCCCCGACGGGTGCTGGTGATCCGCTCCTGCAACTCTCCCATATCGGTTCCCAGAGTGGGCTGGTAGCCCACGGCGCTGGGGATGCGGCCCAGGAGGGCGGAGACCTCCATCCCGGCCATCACGAAGCGGTAGATGTTGTCGATGAAGAGAAGGACGTCGGTCCCCTGATCTCGGAAATACTCGGCCATCGTCAGAGCGGTCAGCCCGACGCGGAAACGGACCCCCGGCGGCTCGTTCATCTGGCCGAAGACCATCACCGTCCGGTCCATCACCCCCATCTCGGTGAGGCTTTGGTAGAACTCAGTTCCCTCACGGCTCCGTTCCCCCACGCCACCGAAGACGGAGACGCCGCCGTGGTACTTGGCGATGGTGTACATCAGCTCGGCGATGATGACCGTCTTGCCCACCCCTGCGCCGCCGAAGATGCCGGTCTTGCCGCCCCGAGTGAAGGGGGCGACCAGGTCGATGACCTTCATCCCGGTCTCGAAGAACTCGCTGAAGGCGGTCTGTTCCTCGTAGGAGGGGGCGGGGCGATGGACGGGATAGTACTCGGCGGCCTCGACGGGGCCCTTGCCGTCGATGGGCTCGCCGGCGACGTTGAAGATGCGCCCCAGGGTGGCGGGGCCGACAGGGACGCGTATGGGTTCGCCGGTGCTGTAGGCGGCCATACCCCGCCGCAGGCCGTCGGTAGTATCCATCGCCACGCAGCGGACCCAGTTGCCGGGCAACTGTTGCTCTACCTCCAGGATCAGGGTCTTGCCATCCTGGGGGATCTCGACGGCGCTGTAGATCTCCGGCAGCTCGTCCGGAGCGAACTCCACGTCCACCACCGCGCCTTTCACCTGCACCACTCGACCGACTGCCCGATGGGCCATTGCTACCTCCTGAAAGGGAATCCTATGGTTCCTTGATCCGCTCTTTTACGAAATTTCCGCGTCGCTCTGCTCACCGCATCGCCTGATGCAGCACCTCGGCCCCGCCAGCGATGTCCAACAGTTCCCGGGTGATGGCCTGTTGTCGGGCCTTGTTGCGCATGAGGGTCAGGTCCTGCAGGAGGTCCTCCGCGTTGTCGGTGGCGTTGCGCATGGCCAGCCGACGGGCTGCGTGCTCGCTGGCGCTGGATTCCAGCGCCGCCTGGTAGACCTGCAGCTCGGTGAAGCGGGGGAGGATGGTGTTCAGGATGGCCTCCCGGCTGGGCTCGTAGATGTACTCCGGCACGCCGACGGGCTGCATGTCCACCACGTACTCACTCACTGCCTGGAGGTCGAGCTCGGAGGGACGGAGAGGGAGAAGCCGTCGGATGACCGGGCGCTGTCGCAGGAGGTTGATGAAGTCGGTGTAGGCCAGGAAGATCTCGTCGACCCGACCTTCCAAGAACTCCTCGATGGCGGTGCGGGCGATGGGGGTGGTGTTCAGGAAGCTGGGGACGGCGGGCAGGCTGTGGAACTCGGCCACCAGGTCGGCCCGCATTCGCCAGAGGATATCCCGCCCTCTCCGGCCGACGGCGATGTAGCGGACCGGCACGGGGAGCCGGCGGGCATAGTCCGTCGCCACGCGCATGATGTTGTGGTTGTAGGCCCCACAGAGCCCCCGGTCGCTGGTGAAGAGGACGATGAGGACGGATTGAACTGACTCGCGGTATGTGAGCAGGGGGTGGATAGGCTCTTCGAAGAGGCCAGCCAGGTTGATGATCACCTCCCAGGCCCGATGGGCGTAGGGGCGGGTGGCCAACACGGCTACCTGGGCCTTCTGTACTTTGGAGGCGGAGACCGCCTCCAGAGCCCGGGTCACCTGGGAGAGGTTGCGCACGCTGCGAATGCGCCGTCGGATCTCTCGGAGCGTCTCCACGGCCCTACCTCGCGCTCCACTGCTCGTTGAACGTTTCCAGCGCTGCCTGCAGGGCCTGTTCCGCCTCCTCGGTGAGCACCTTCCGGGCGGCGATTTCGTCGCCGATCTCAGGGTGTTCTGTGCGCATATACCTCAGGAGACTTTGCTCGTACTCCCGTACGCGGTTCACCGGCGCGATGTCGCAGTAGCCGTGGGTGCCGGCGTAGATGATGATGACCTGCTCCTCCAGGGGCACCGGCTCGTACTGGGGCTGCTTGAGGATCTCCGTCAACCGCTGGCCCCGATCCAGTTGTCGCTGGGTGGCCTCGTCCAGGTCGGAGCCGAACTGGGCGAAGGCGGCCAGGTCCTGGTAGCGGGCCATATCCAGCCGCAGCCCGCCGGCCACCTGCTTCATCGCCTTGGTCTGCGCATCCCCCCCGACCCGGGAGACGGAGATGCCGACGTTGATGGCCGGGCGGATGCCGGCGTTGAACAGGTCGGTCTCCAGGTAGATCTGGCCGTCGGTGATGGAGATGACGTTGGTGGGGATGTAGGCGGTCACGTCGCCCAGCAGGGTCTCGACGATGGGGAGGGCGGTGAGACTGCCCCCGGTCCCCGGCTTCTTGCGGATCTCGTGCCCTTCCCCCAGCTCCTTCAGCCGCTCCTTGGCCTCCTCGTACCCCAGCGGTCCCAGGTAGCTCTTCCCGTCCACCCCCTCGGTGGCGTCGGGGGGAGCGTCTTTGGGGACGATGATGTAGTGGTTAGCCAGGCGGGCGGCTCGCTCCAGGAGGCGGGAATGGAGGTAGAAAATGTCGCCGGGGTAGGCCTCCCGACCTGGGGGGCGTCGCAGGAGGAGGCTGACCTGCCGGTAGGCCCAGGCATGCTTGGAGAGGTCGTCGTACACCACCAAGGCATCCCGCCCGGTCTCCATAAATGCCTCGCCGATGGCACAGCCGGCGTAGGGGGCGATATACTGGAGGGCGGCGGGCTCAGAGGCGGAGGCCACCACCACGACGGTGTGGTCCATCGCCCCGTACCGTTCCAGCGTCGCCACCACCTGCCGCACCTGGGCCCGCTTCTGGCCGATGGCGACGTAGATGCAGAGGAGGTCCTTCCCCTTCTGGTTGATGATGGTGTCTATCGCGATGGCCGTCTTGCCGGTCTGGCGGTCTCCGATGATCAGCTCTCGCTGGCCTCGGCCGATAGGGATCATCGCATCGATGGCCTTGATGCCGGTCTGTACCGGCGTGTCCACGTTCTGCCGTTCTACCACCCCGGCGGCGATGTGCTCGACGGGGCGGTACCGGTCGGTGAGGATGGGTCCTTTGCCGTCGACAGGCCGACCGAGGGCGTCCACCACGCGGCCCAGGAGGGCGTCTCCCACGGGCACGGAGACGATGCGCCCGGTGCGGCGCACCGTATCCCCCTCGTCGATGTCGGTGTAATCCCCCATAATGATCACGCCGACGTTGTCCACCTCCAGGTCGAAGGCCATTCCCAGGACGCCGGAGGGGAAGGAGACCAATTCGCTCATCTGGACGCCGGTGAGGCCGGAGACGCGGGTAATACCGTCCCCCACCTCCGTAACCGTGCCGACATCCCTGGCGGCGACGGTGGGTTCGAACTGTTCGATGCGCTCCCGCAGGAGGGCGGCGATCCGTTCCATCTGCTCGTTGGGTGGATTGGCCATTGTTCCTCCAGAAAGTACGTGAAACACAATGTGTCAAACGTGAAGCGTGGTGCCTGACGTCTGACGTTCGACGCTCTACCCACAGCGACTGATGTTCGCTCCCCGTCAGGGCGTCAGCCCCGCCACCGTCTCCGCATCCAACTTATCGATCACCCCCACCAACAGCCGCAGCGCCCGGTCGTAGTCGTCCCGGTGGATGATGGCGGCGTGGCTGTGGATGTGGCGGGCCGGGACCCCCAGGACGATCGCCGGGACGCCGGTGTGATGGAGGTGGATCTGGCCGCCGTCGGTGGCCCCCCGGGTCATTGTGGAGAACTGGAGGGGGATCTCCAGCTCCCTGGCGGTCTCGATCACCAGGTCCCGCAGTTTGAGGTTGGGGATCATTCGGGCATCCAGGAGGAGGAGGCTAGGCCCCTCGCCCAGTTTGACGGCGGACTCCTCCGGCTTGATGCCGGGCACGTCACCGGCGATGTCCGATTCCAGGATGAGGGCGACATCGGGGTTCACCATCTCGGCGCTGGTCTTGGCGCCCCGGAGGCCGACCTCTTCCATCACGGTGGCGACGCCGTAGATGATGTTGGGGTGGGGGGCCTGGGAGAAGTGGCGCAGCGCTTCGATCATCAGCGCCACGCCGACCCGGTCGTCGAAGGCCTTGCTTAGGTAGGTCTTGCCACTGGCCAGAACCTGGAAGGCGGCGGCCGGCACCACCGGGTCTCCCAGCCGAACACCGGCCTCCTCCACCTCCTCCTTCGAGGTGGCGCCGATGTCTATGTACATATCCTCCTTTTTCAGGACCTTCTTGCGCTCGTCCGGGGAGAGCAGGTGGGGCGGTTTTGCGCCGATCACCCCCGGCAGGTCCCCCTTGTGGGTCTTGACGACCACCTGCTGGCCGAGGAGCACCTGGTCCCACCAGCCGCCCAGGGGGAGGAACCGGAGGAATCCCTCTTTGGTGATGTGGTGGACCATGAAGCCGATCTCGTCCATATGGCCGGCCAACATCACCCGGGGCCCGGCCTCTCCCTGGCGGCAGATCAGACTGCCGATGCGGTCTTGCTCGATGGCGCCCAGCGGTTCCAGGTAGCGGCGCACGAGGGCGCGGACCTCGGATTCGTACCCCGGGACGCCGGGGGCTTCGGTGAGCTCTTTCAGCAGTTGTTGTGTCTGTTCCATCGGGGCTCCTATCCCGTCCTACGGTGTTGGCTGTGGGTTATCCTGACAGCAGCGGAATGATACACGATTTCATCAGATTTGTCCAGCACC
>DQUX01000036.1 GCA_015662065.1 Anaerolineales bacterium
CCCCACGCCCGGCCCCAGCCCCACCCCCTTCGGGAGCGGCGGGGCGGTGGCCTTCACCCTGCGCCGCAACGGGAACGGTGACATCTATGCCATCAACCAGACCACCCGGGAGGTGGTCCGGCTGACCGGCGACCCGGCCGAGGACCGGGACCCGGCCTGGTCGCCCGATGGGCAGATGCTGGCCTTCGCCTCCCGACGGGGGAACAACTGGGATGTGTACCTCCTCGATCTGGAGGGAGGGGCGCTGATCCGGCTCACCCGCGACCCCGGCTTCGACGGGGGTCCCACCTGGTCGCCCGATGGCAGTCACATTGCCTTCGAGTCCTATCGGGACGGCAACCTGGATATTTACGTGATGGACAGCGACGGGCGGAACGTCCGTCGGTTGACCGCCGACCCGGCTCCGGATTACAGCCCCGCCTGGTCGCCCGACGGGCGGATGATCGCCTTCGTCTCCTACCGGGAGGGGAGTCAGGATGTGTTCCTTTACATCCTGGAGGGGGAGGGGGCGGGGACGGAGGTCAACGTGACCCACAGCCCCAACGCCGACGAGGCGGACCCGGCTTGGTCGCCAGGGGGAGAGGGAGGGGGCCGACTGGCCTACACCATCGGCCGGGCCGGCTACTCCACGGTCCAGGTGAGCAGCCTCCAGTGGCGCACCGAGGGGATCACCGAGACGGAGGTGGCCCTCCGCCTCACCTCCACCGACCTCTTCGGCTCCGGTTTCTCCCCCACCTGGGCGCCCGACGGGCAGGGGTTGGTGACCGTCTACCGACGGGGGGAGCGGTCCTACCTGATCGCCTCCAGTCTCTATGGCTGGGGGCTCTCCCAGGAGGTGTACAGCGCCGAAGCGCTGATGGCGGACCCGGTGTGGGGGCCGGTCCCCCTCTCATCCCGGGCCATCGCCCGGGCCCGGAGCGCCGAGCCCCTCGAGGAGCCCGTCCTCTACACCGAGCTGGTCCAACCCCCGGCATCCACGGGCCCGCCCTACCGCCTGGTCTACCTGCCGGACGTGAACGGGGGGGACGACCGGGCACGGTTGAGCGACCGGGTGGACGACAGCTTCAAGGCCCTCCGGCAGCGGGTTTTGGAGGAGACCGGGTGGGATTACCTGATGGTCCTGGGTTCCGCCTGGCGTCCGATGGACCACACCCCCCGGCCGGGCCAATCCCGGATGAGCTACCACGTCTGCGGGCGGGCATTTGATGTCAACCAGGCGTTCTACGATCAGGAGGAGCAGCAAATTCAACTGGTGAGGGAGGACGTGGGGAACGAGACCTACTGGCGGGTCTTCATCCGGGCCGCTCGACAGGACGGGAGTATGGGGGAGCCGCTGCGGGTGGCCCCGTGGGACCTGAAGGCCCGCGAGGAGGGAGGGGCAGCGGCGGTGCAAGGGGGACGGCTGCTGGAAGAGGTCCCGCCTGGCTACTTCGTGGATTTCACCACCCTGGCGGCCGACTACGGCTGGGAGCGGGTCTCGGCGCTCTACCGGTGGCGGTACTTCTGGCCGGATATCGAATGGTGGCACTTCCAGAAGCGGGATGGGCTGAGTTGGTGGGAATGTATGCTGGAGATCTACGAGCCGGAGGAGATCGAGGCCTCCTTCGGCCCGATTCCGGAGGAGGTGCTGGAGGATTCGGAGTGATATAAACCACGGAGGCACGGAGGACATGGAGGAGGGAGTTTCCCGGTTTTCTCCGCATAGCCCTCCGTGCTCTCCGTGTCTCTATGGTTATTCCAGAAGAGCGGACAGGGCCGAGGTGAAGGTCTCCAGGTCCTCGTTGCTGGCGCGGGAGGGATGACGGAGGGGGAGGATGACCTCCGGCGGGCCGGGGCAGGTCCCCGGCTCGATCCGTATAGGGCGGGCGTGGAGCTCCCGCATCCGGCCGGCGGGCCGACCCAGCAGGTGCTTCAAGAGAACCTGGGCCGCCAGCAGTCCCACCGGCACCAGAATGCGGGGCTGAACCCGCTCCAGCTCCGCCAGCAGGTAGGGAAGGCAGGCGCCGATCTCGGCCCGGGTGGGACGACGGTTGTCCGGCGGGTTACAGCGGACCAGGTTGGTGAGGTAGCAACCCCGGAGGCGGGGCCGCTCGACGGCCGGGTCGGCCTCCAGTGAGAGGCCCAGCCGGATGAGCAAAGCCTGCAGGCGCCGGCCGGACCGGTCGCGGGTGAAGGGGACACCCGTCACGTCGGCCCCCCGGTAGCCGGGGGCCTCCCCCACGAACATCACCCGCGCCGGGGCGGGGCCGTAGCCGGGGACGACCCGGCTCCGGTTGGCCGCCAGCGCCGGGCAACGGTGACAGGTGGGGGGAATGTGCGGTTCCACTGGTCCTCCTCGAAGACCCACTCCGCGATCGAAGTCGCAACAGCGTCAATCTGTGGGGCGACGTCTCGCGCCGGCCGGGTCACGCCGGGAGACGGAGCGCTGGTCACTTGGCCCACCGCGCAGGCGACAAGCGCCGTGGCAGCGAGGGCGAGGACCCACCCAGCCTTCAGCCAATGGGACGGAGCGTGGCGCTTGTGCGTATGGCCCAGCATCAGAATCAGCCTCTGCCAGCCCGTTCCTGGGCCGGGCTTGCCTGTGTTGGATCATCAGGACTTCCTGCCCGTGGAATTTTACACCCATTTTACACGGCCACAACTTCTCCGCAGCGTGGGTCGGCGATGATGGAAACATCAATGGAGCTTTGGAGCGTGATATGGAAGCGACTGCTCGCCCGTCCTACCTGCCGACCGAGATGACCCGCTCCGTGACTGCAGCAAGGGCCTGGCACCGAGTGGCCCTTGCTGGGGTTCTGCTGCTGGTGGTATTTCTGAGCTTCTTCCGCCTGGAGCAGGAGGGGTACGGCAACCTGTACTACGCCGCCGCGGTGAAGAGCATGCTCACCGATGGGCATAACTTCTTCTTCGTCTCCTTCGACCCCGGCGGCTTCGTGACGGTGGATAAGCCCCCGCTGGGGCTGTGGGTGCAGGCAGCGAGCGCCGCTCTTCTTGGCTTCAGCGGGTTCAGCCTGATTCTGCCCCAGGCGCTGGCCGGGGTTCTCTCCGTCGGCCTGATCTACCACCTGATGCGGCGGACCTTCGGACCGACGGCGGGGCTGCTGGCGGCGGCGGTGCTGGCCCTCACCCCCATCAGCGTGGCGGCCAACCGGAACAACACGATGGACAGCCAGCTCGTGCTCGTCCTCCTGCTGGCGGCGTGGACGGTCCTCCGGGCCGTCGAGACCGGTCGGCTCCGCTGGCTGCTGGTCTGCGCTGTGCTGGTAGGGCTGGGGTTCAATATCAAGATGCTCCAGGCCTATATGGTGCTCCCCGCCTTCTATCTCCTCTATCTGCTGGCGTCACCGCTGCGCTGGTGGAAGCGGCTGCTCCACCTGGCCCTGGCGACGGCGGTGCTGCTGACCATCTCGCTGGCCTGGGCCGTGGCGGTGGACCTGACCCCGCCGGATGAGCGGCCCTACGTGGGCAGCAGCCAGAGCAACTCGGCGCTGGAGCTCATCATCGGTCACAACGGCCTCTCCCGCCTGCTGCCCGGAGGGCTGCGGGCACTGACCGGAGCCGGAGGGCCGGGGCAGGCACGCAGGAGCGACCCTGGTGGTCGCCCTCCTCCAGGGCAGACGCAAGGTCTGCCCCTGCCGGCCGGCCGCCCCCCCGTGGGGCAGAAACAGAATCCGCCCCCACCGGGTGGGCGGCTCGGTCACC
>DQUX01000188.1 GCA_015662065.1 Anaerolineales bacterium
AATTAACTCAGGTGACAGTCACCTCCGCTCTGCCGGTGAGCAATACGCTCCAGGAGCCATAGCCCGCCATCTTTTGCGCACTTTCCGGGCCGAAAAGGTGGCTGTAACCAGAGAGCGCCTGTCCCACACCTCCACGACCGCCCAGACCTTCCCAGAGCAGACCGGCTGCCGCCAGGGGGGTGGAAAAAGGGCCGGGTCGTCGTTGTGAGCTGCAAAAAGGACCTTGTCCCACCCCCACTGGCAGCATAGAAGCCTCAGCAACAGGTCCGCTCCCGGCACCGGATTGCGATGAAAGTGCGGTGAAGTGCCGGGTATCTCGGCCGACCTGCTGCCCACGCCTCTCCTGAGGGATGCCCTTCAGCCGCGCCTCAGGTTACCTTGCGTACGCGGGTCGGAACCGCGCCTCAGCCTGCCTGGGCCCACAATCCAGGCACCGCCCCCGCCCCACGCCGTACAGCCGCCGCTCCAGCTCCTCGGCGAACCCCTCGAGGGTGTCCTCCCGGATCGATAGCACGGTTTCCCGTTCGTCGGCAGCCAGCTCAAACTGGGCCAGCAAATGCTGTCGCTTGCCGTTGAAGAATCCCTGACGGAACCGCCGATCCACGACGGCCGTACCTACCAGCCTCTGGAGTGCCTGTTGTGACATCACTTTCCCCCCTGTCGGCGACCGATCTTCGGTGCCACGGCCCATATGCGCAGACATTGGGTCGCTTAGAGAGGGTAAGGGACTGCGACCTCAGGCGGCGCTATGTGACGTTGGTAATCTACGATGTTCCGAACCGCTACAGAGGTGCCCTTGACCCTGGAGAGGCGGGGAGAGCAGCAACGACAGGGCAAGGGCCAGCCGAATGGAGCCCCTATCGCCCCTAACCGTTGGCGGTCCCGCCGCTGGCCGGGGCCAGCAGGCCACCGAAGGGCGCCGGAAGCAGCGCGCCCACCAGCGCCAGGCCGACCATCGTCGCGGTGAGAACGACCAGCACCGTGGCGACCAGCCGAGGATCGGAGAGACCGTACACCCCTGCAAGAATGCGCTCTTTCATCACCCCACCTCCTGTTGAACTCAACTGCGCTAACAGTTTAGCATGGGACTATACACGAAACTATACACAGGAGAGGCTATTTTTGGTCCGGCTTCGGCAAATCCCCGAATCCCCGGCCGGCGGTGAGATGTGAGCCCCCTTGTCTCTTCCCCCAAGTGCGCTATACTTAAAGGGGAGGGAAAGGGACCTGATGGACAATCCAGAACTACGCCGCGCCGTTGAGCGCCTCTGGGAAGATGAGAGCCTCACCGCCGACCTGACCGATCCGGCCGCCCGCCTCCTCCTGGAATGGGGAGCAGACCGGGCGGGGGCGATCCTTTCGGAGATGGCCGACCGGCCGGAGAGGAGGATCGTGCGGCGACTGGCAGCGCTGCGACGCCTCATCCGCCGCCTCGCCCGCCTGGCCGGCCAGGCCCCGCCGGGCGGACAGTTGGAACGGGTGGAAGCACTGCTGAACACCATCTCTGGGGAGCGCCGCTTATGAAACATCGTTCTGGACACCACCCTCCCTTGTGGAAAGCCGTCCTCGTCCTGGCCTGGACCCTGGTGCTGGCCTGGGGCCTCGCCGGGTGCGCCCGTCTTAGCATCACGGAGACCGTCTCGGGGGATTGGATCGCCATCTACTTCACCGCACCCCGCTATCCCGACGACCCCGCCGCCCACACTGGCGGGGTGGATGCCGACCTGGTGGCCCTGATCGACAGCGCCCAGGAGAGCGTGGACGTGGCGGCCTACGACCTGGACCTGAGCTCGGTGGCGGAGGCCCTCATCCGCGCCCAGACGGACGGGGTCCGGGTGCGCGTGGTCACCGACGGCAGCAACGCCGGGGCGGAGGCGGTGGCCCGCCTCCGCCAGGCGCGCGTTCCCATCGTGGCCCGGCCCGATAAGGGGTGGGGCATCATGCACAACAAGTTCGTCGTGGTGGATGGAATCTGGGTCTGGACCGGCTCCTGGAACCTGACGGAGAATGGCACCTACCGCAACAACAACAACGCCGTTCTCATCGCCTCCCGCGCCCTGGCCGAGGACTACACCGCCGAGTTCGAGGAGATGTTCGCCGGCCTCTTCGGCCCCTCCTCGCCGGCCGAGACCCCCTACCCGTTGATCGACATCGCCGGGCAAGGACGAGCCGTGCAGGTCGAGGTCTACTTCGCGCCGGAGGACGGGGCGGCCGACCGTCTCCTCCAGCTCCTCGCCTCCGCCCAGACCAGCGTTCGCTTCCTGGCCTTCCAGTTCACCAGCTCCCCCATCGCGGACGCGCTGGTGGATCTGGCCGGGGAGGGCATCGCTGTCCAGGGGGTGGTGGAGGCCCGCTCGGCGGGCAGCCCCTACAGCCAGTACGACCGGCTGCGGGCCGGCGGGGTGGCGGTCGTGCCGGATGGAAACCCCTACATTATGCACCACAAGGTCCTCATCATAGACGACCAAACCGTCGTGTTGGGATCATACAACTTTACCGCCAGCGCCGACGAGGACAACGACGAGAATCTGCTGATCATCCACGATCCCGAGGTGGCGGCGGCCTTTCTGGCCGAGTTCGGTCGGGTGCTACAAGAGGCTCAGACCGCGGAGCCATAATCAGCGCCAAACCGGCACCGAAGTGCCCACTACAAGCCGTCTGTTCGTAGTGGGCGCTTCAGCCCGGCACTGAGATGCCTACTACAAGCCATTTGCATCGGGAGCCCCTTAGAGCACACGTGTCGAGGAGGAGAAGGATGGAATCCACCACAAGGCCAGGAAACGGCACTCCCGGACGGTTCACCGGCTGCCAGGTGGCGGCCCTGGTGGGAGCGGTGCTCTTCATCGCCGGGACGTGCGTCCTCCTGGGCCTGATGGTGGGCGGCGTGACCGGCTACATCCTGGGCCGGAGCGCTTCCCAGACCGCCAGGCCGCCCACCCAGGTTCCACCGTCGACGTGGCCGCCCATCGCCCCGCCGCAGCCCCCGCCGCCGGTGTCGCCGGAGGAGCGGCCCTACCTGGGCATCCGGTATATGCTGTTGGAGGAGGGCGCGCGGATCGAGGTCGTGGAGCCGGGGAGCCCGGCAGAGGAAGCGGGTCTGGAGCCAGGGGATGTGATCGCAGCAGTGGACGGAGAACCGGTGGGGCTGGAGGCGCAGCCGCTGGCTGCGCTCATCCTTTCACGCCACCCCGGCGAGGTTGTACGGTTGACCGTGGAGCGAGGGGAGGAGATGCGAGAGGTGGAAGTGACGCTGAGCCGATGGTCGGAGAGGCGACCGTGACGGCGCTTGTCGGTTCTACGGTCTGAGAGAGGTCGTTGGCTAAGCCTGGCCCCGGGCTATCCCCTCGATGGCGAACTCCCGCGCCCCGGTGTCCACGAATCCCACCGATTCCGCCAAGCGGATGGAGGGGGTGTTCCCCTCGGAGACGATGTAGAGGGGCTGCACGCCGGAGCGGACCACCCAGGCGACGCAGGATTCCACCACCGCCTCTCCCCACCCCCGCCCCCGGGCCCGGCGCGCAGTCCAGACGTAGACCTCGGCGAAGTGAGGAGATTGCCAGTTGACCCCCGCCTCGGCCGCGATTTCCCCCTGGTAGCGGATCACGAAGCGAGGGGAGCCGTCGGCGGCCGGGGTGGGCACCACCAGGACGTTGATGGTAGGGGCATACCGGGCCAGGTCCAGCCGGTAGACCCGGTTGATCTCGATCTGTTCCACCTCCATTGCCTTCTCTGCCACCGGCTGCAGGTCTGGGGTGGTGACCAGGTAGTAGGGCCGGTGGGGTAGCAGCCCCCGTCTCAAGAGCGCTGCCGCCGCGCCCGCGTGGCGGGCGCGCAGCACCGCCAGCAACCGGAAGAGGTCCCGCCCGGTCTGACAGATGGCCAGGAAACCCTCCGCCCGCCGACCCTCCGCCCCCACCAACAGCCGCGTCCGGGCCGGGTCGTGATAGAGGGCGTAGTAGGCGGCCAGGCCGTCGCGGGGGGCGGAGAGGTCCAGGAGAGGACGCGCCTGCTGGCGAAGATGGATCAGGTCATCCACTCTCCCCTGCCTCCCGCTCGTAGTACCAGAAGAGCGCCACCTCCCCCGCCTCCAGATCCCGGTTGGTGTAGAAGTGATCGTCCACTTCGGAGGGCTCGAACCCCATCCTGCGGTAGAAATTGAGCGCGGCCCAGTTGTTGGTCTGGGTCTCCAGGACCAGGGCGCGCAGACGGTGCTCCCGCCCCCAGGCGATGGCGGCGCGGACCAAGGCGGTACCGATCCCTCGGCGACGGTAGGGCCGGTGGACCAACAGGTTCCAGATGACGCCCCCCCGCCGCCACGCCTCCGCCCCCAGCTCGATGACCGCCACCAGCCGGCCCTCCGCCCCGACGACAAACCCCTCCTACGTCGGTTGCCGGCCCGTCGGTCGGTCACGGAGGGCTTGGGCGCGCTGGATCATCTCCTGATCGAGCCAGTAGAGACCCTCGGGGAGTGTGTGGGGGGAGACCCAGCAAGCGGTGAGGACCTCTCCGCTGAGATGGTCCATCTCCCCTTCCACCTCGCACAGGAAGCAGGTCTCCAGATGACCGGGCGGGCCGTCCAGTTCGACCCATATCGGGGGGCCGACCCGCACCGCCAGCCCCACCTCCTCCAAAAGCTCCCGCCGGAGGGCGTCTTGGGGGCGCTCCCGGCGACGGACCCATCCGCCCGGCAGTCCCCAGGGATAGCGGCCCCGAAAGACATGCTCCAGTAGCAGGACCTCTCCCCTCCGGTTGAAGACGACGCCGGTGACCCCGACGGTGAACCGGGCGGAGGCCAGATTGATCAGGCGAGCGAGGAGGGGGTAGAGGAGGGGGGCTCTACGCATCAGATAGGCGACAGATCTCTTCAGGCGCACAACTCGCCTCCCCTTCCCTCATCCTCACCGCTCGCATCAACTCACAGCCCGTCGCCTTCGTCCCTCACCCTCGGTTGGTCATTTGTCATTTGTCATTTCTACGGATACACCCGCTTCAGCATCCTCGGAAAGGAGATCGTCTCTCGCAGGTGATCCAGCCCGCAGATCCAGGTCACCGTCCGCTCCACCCCCAGGCCGAAGCCGGAGTGGACCACCGAGCCGTACCGACGCAGGTCCACGTACCACCCAAACGACTCCTCCGGCAGGCCCCAGTCCCTCAGCCGCTCCAGCAAGAGGTCCGGATCGGAGATGCGCTCAGAGCCGCCGATGATCTCCCCGTACCCCTCCGGGGCCAGCAGGTCCACGCTCTTGGTGACCTCCGGGCGTCCGGGCCAGGGCTCCATATAGAACGCCTTGGCCTCCGTGGGATAGCCGTAGACGAAGACCGGCTTCTCAAACCGCTTGGTCAGCTCCGTCTCGTGGGGAGAGCCAAAGTCGTCCCCCCACTCGATCTTCAGGAGCTCCCGAAGTTCCTCATCCTCCATCTCCTGCCGGATCTGGGCCAGCATCTGGAGCGCCTCGTCGTAGGAGATGCGGGGGAAGGGGGGCACCACCCGCTCCAGCGGGCCGGTATCCCGGCCCAAGAGGGCCAGCTCGTACGCCCGCTCCTCCAGGCAGGTCCGGACGATGTAGGAGACGAACTGCTCCTCGAACTCCATCAGTTGGTCCAGATCGCAGAAGGCGATCTCCGGCTCCACCATCCAGAACTCGGTCAGGTGGCGGCGGGTCTTGGACTTCTCGGCGCGAAAGGTGGGGCCGAAGCAGTAGACGCGGCCAAAGGCGTAGATGTTGGCCTCGTTGTAGAGCTGGCCCGACTGGGCCAGGTAGGCCGGCTCGCCGAAGTAGTCGGTCTCAAAAAGCGTGGTCGTCCCCTCGCAGGCGGCGGGGGTGAGGATAGGTGTATCCATGTTGACAAAGCCGTGATCGTCCAACCAGTCCCGGATGGCGCGGATGACGGTGGCCCGCACCCGCAACACCGCCCATTGCCGCTGCGAGCGGACCCACAGGTGGCGGTGGTCCATCAGGAACTCAACGCCGTGCTCCTTGGGCTGGATGGGGTAGTCCTGGGCCAGTTGGAGCACCTGGAGGTCGGTGACCCCCAGCTCGTAGCCGCCGGGGACGCCGGGAGCGCGGCGGTCCTGCCGGACGACGCCGGTGATGATAAGGGAGGATTCCTGGGTCAGCCGACGGGCCGCCTCGAAGACCTCCTCCGGGATCTCTTTCTTGAAGACGACGCACTGGACGAAGCCGGTGCCATCGCGGACCTGGAGGAACTGGAGCTTCCCCTTGTCGGTGCGATTGTGCAGCCACCCTTGAAGACGCACCTCCTGGCCCACGTGCCGGGCGATGTCCTGGATGCGGATCGTCTCTGCCATAGAAACCTCCTGCAGGGTGGCTTAGTGAGGGGATTGTACCGCAGAATGGGGAGGGGGGCAAGATGGTCGGCGACTAAGGACCTATGCGCAGACAGTCCACCTCCATCCACTGGCGTCCGGTCACCTCCAGCAGCCCCCACCCCAGCCGTCCTTGGGGGGTCACGACCATGTACTGGTTGTCCAGCCACATCACGAAGCCCAGGGGGCCGTGGGGAGAGGGGGCATCCAGCCAGAGGGTTCCATCGACGCTGAAGCGGGCGCGCCCCCTCTCCCACTCCAGGACGTAGGTGTGCCACTCAGTCATCTCCACCGGGAGCAGGGCCTCGCGCACGTTCAGGGCCCGCTGGATGGGGGTCCATAGGGCGCGATAGAGGGGACGGAGGTTCATCAGGGGGACCGCCAGCGGCGCGAGGGGGGCCAGCAGGAGCGCGGACGGGCGTAGGGCATCTATGGTGGCCACCTTCCAGCCGTGCCCCGGTACCTCCAGGTCCAGCTTCATGTTGGAGCGGGGCGAGGCGTAGAAGAACCAGGCAGCGCGGGGGAGGGTCGGCACCCGCGCGCCGGTCATCAGGAAGGGATCATTCCAGAAGCCGAAGCCGGCGGTGCCCGCCAGCTCCCCGGCCGGGTGGGAGAAGCGGGCCCGGACGGTGAGCCTGAGGGGCGGCCGCCAGGGAAAGCGCCAGCGGGGCAGTCCCTGGTAGTCGTCTATCTGGGCGTCGGCGTACCGGCGGGCGCTGGCATCGGCGACGACGAAGCGGAGGCTGGAGCCGGTGGGCTCCAGCCTTCCGCCGCCCACCAGGTACCGCCGCCAGCGGGGATGGAGCTCCGCCGAGAAATCCTCGTCCACAGCCTGCACGCCCCGCCTCCCGGGCCCGCCCTGCCCCGTTGCACTGCCGATCCGTCTCATCCTCTGCTCCTCGTAGACAGCGGGGCTCTCACTCTATCCTATCCCCAACGCCCCCTGTCGTCAAAGGGGGGCTCTCTGGGTGTTTGAAGCCTCCCCCTCACCGTCTCCACCGGTAATCCTTGCTCAGCGCCATTTTGAAATCCACCTGCACCTGATCCTTGATATCGATCGCCCACTCGTCCCCCTGCCACCGGTAGAGCAGCAGGCAGTGGATCTGTCGGGTGTGGGGGGTGCTGTTCCAGCGGTGGATTTCCTCATAGGCGGCGCGCACCCAGCCGATGTTCCGGTTCTCCCACCCCAGGCTTCCGTCCTTCTTGGTCCAGTGGTTGGTCTCGGTGATGTAGACCGGGCGATCCCGCCACTTAGGGGGAATCGCCTCGACAAAGGGGCGGTAGGCCTGGAAGTCATAGTAGTGGTCCTTGATGGGATCGTCGGTGAACTTCTTGAGGGTGGTGATGAGATCCACATCGGGGCCGTGGGTGTAGGTATGGAGGGCGAAGCCGTCCAGCTCCTCGATCCCCTCCAGCATCTGCAGGAAATAATCGAGGGGCCGCTGGAGCTCGGCGTTGTATGGGTCCACGGCACCCGGCACCACCCGGGCGTTGGGCAGCACCCCCTTGATAGCCCGGTAGGCCAGGTTGAAGGCGTGGGCGTACCGGTCGGCGGTGATGGGCTCTGGGGGATGGCCCTCCCGTGGCCACTCGCGGGGGTTGTTCTGCTCGTTGCCGATGACGATGGTCCAGGTGTACTTGCGCGAATCCTCCTCCGGGTGCTTCAGGTACAGCTCGGCGTACCGGGCGCAGGTGGCGGCGAAGGCCTCGTAGTGCTGCGATTCCGGCAGAGTGCCGGCGGTGTGGTAGCCGTAGTTGAGGCGGATAATGATGCCATAGCCCCCTCGGGCCCACTGCCACAGCCGGTTCCGGCGATGCGCGTCGGGGCCTAGACTGCTCGGGCTGCGCCCGATCCCCTCGGTGAAGAGTGCCCATCCGGTCTTGCCGGACCCCTGGAACAGGTGACGGAAGTCCCGGGTCTCATTCACCCCCACCCCGTGGATGCCGAAGATCCAGGCGCACTCCCCGAAGGGAAGTACTGCATCCACCGCCGGCCGGCGGTTGTCGGGCGGGACGTCGGCGCTCAGGAACCACGCAGCGACGTACCCCTCGTGGAGGCTGGGGGTGCGCACGTGGACCCATTCCCCGTGGACGCCGATCTTCGCCGCCGCCCCCTGGGGGTCCTCCAACACATCCAAGACGGTGCCGTCGGGCACGTGCCAGATCTTCTTGGTGGACGTGGAGGGGCCAGCCCGCACGTTGAGGCCGATCTCGCTTTGGACGCGGACCCGGGTGAGGGGAGGTGGCCCCTCAGGCACCGGTGCGTGATCGGTCACGTACCAGGCGGCGATCCAGCCCTGGGGCCCCTCCGGCTCCAGTTGCACGTTGAGCCACCGGCCCAACACCCCCACCTTCATCCGCGCCAGCGCCGGATCCTCCAGGACCCGCATCCGGGCCTCAGGGTAGAGGCGACCGATGAGGGTGTCCGGTCGGACCGCCGGCTGGCTGCGGTAGTTCACCTCCTGCTCGGTCCAGACGTGGGTCAGATGTCCCGGCGGGGCGGGCGGGGGGGCGGAGAGAGCGGGCGGTGGACCGGGGTTAGTCAGGATGAAGCGGTCCTCGGGGGCCCAACCCAGCGTACCGTCGGGGGTGCGGACCTGAAGCCAGCGAGTGCCATCGGTCCCCCGGCGCCGGGCCAGCCCCTCCAGAGCGGTCCCATAAACGACCGCCATCAGCCGCCGGGAGGTGGGGTCAGCATCCTGGTACAGCACCACTCCCTCCAGGGGGTGGGCCCAGGCCGTCTCCGGCACGGGCCGTTCCTCCTCCTGTTCCTCACCGAGGGGGAACTCGCGGATCAGCGGCAGGAGTTCGTCGTCGATCACGGCGGCGGTGAAGATGCTGAAGAAGGTCGGCGCGTGAGCGGCCAACCGGTCCAGCCAGACCTGGAACTCCTCCGGCCCCATCCGCGCCGCGCCGTACTCGTCGTGGTAGGGGGCCAGGACCGGGTAGAGGGGTGGGCAGGGGGTCTGCTGTTCGTCGCACCAGGTCCCGTAGTGACCGTAGGCCCATTCGTCGATCACCCGGTGGGCCTGGGCCTCCCAGGGGGTGGGATCGCCGGGGGCGAAGAAGGCCCCGTAGGCCATCGGCATCAGCCCACCCCGGCAGACCTCGTTCAGCTCGTCGTAGGGCAGGTCCCGGTGGTGGATGATGTTGGGGAAGGAGCAGTTGTAGATCCGGGTCCGGTCGAGGCCGGCGTTGTAGACGGCGCGGGCCAGCGCCCGGGCCTCGTTGAATTTCTGGCTACACGAGCTTTCCGTATCGAGAACCATGCCCTGGAAGCCGTCCTGAAAGGCGCGGCCGATCGCCTGGGCCTCCCCGTTCGGGTCGTCCAGCTCAAGCCACATCCATCCGAAGGGAATAAGCCCCTCGGCGGAGATCCGCTGCGCCGCCTGGGCCGAGCCCTCCAGGTAGGTCGCCCCGTGGGCCACTTTGTAAAGAACGTGGGTCGCGCCGACCTGGCGGGCGATCTGGATGGCCCGCTCCAGTTCGGAGGTGCCATCGGGGCGCGGGCGGGCCCAGATGCCCTTACCGCGCAGAACCTCCGGGTTGGTCTCCTCGGTCCTGCCGGAGACGAAGGGCAGGAAGATCCGGAATCCGTCGCTCATCGCGTTTCCCTCCTTGTCATGATGGAATGCCACCATCCTGTTTCCTCTGGCTGTCTACACTTCTTGACGGGCTCCCTTCCACCTCATGGGCCGACCGGTCTCCGGCAGAAGGGCGATCGGCGCCGCCTCTTCCGCGCCGTCGGAATCTGATCTGGACAGACATACACCCTTCCCGAGTGGGCCCGATCGAGCGAGCGCGTATGGCCGGTCCCTCAGGAGCGAGAGACCCAGGGATTATCTCGCAGGTATAACCGCCACAGCGCAGACCGGGCCCGTTCGTCTCCTCGGACCCCCACACGTGGCGTGCTGACGACCGCCTCCTGGTCTATCGGTCGCCCCTCCTCCACGAAGAGCCGCCCGGCCGATGCGCACAGGTCGGCCCCGTCGAACCTCCGGTCGATGGCCAGCGCCTGGCAGAGCCGGCCCGGCCCGTTGGTCAGTTGCGGTCGACCGGAGCGCAGGTCCCGCATACGTTCCAGTCCCTCCAGGGGCTCCAGCGCCCGCACCAGCACCGCCGCCGGAAAGCCCTCCGGGCCGGTGACCAGGTTGAGGCAGTGGTACATCCCGTAGATCAGATAGACGTAGGCGTGGCCCGGCGGGCCGTACATCGCCGCGTTCCGCTCCGTCCGCCCGACCCGGGCGTGGGAGGCCAGGTCCTCCTCGCCGATGTAGGCCTCCACCTCCACGATACGGCCGCTCAGCCGCTCCCCGTCCAGCAGCCGCACCAAGACCCGCCCCAGGAGGTCCCGGGCGACCTCGAGGGTATCGCGGGCGAAGAACTCACGCTCCAGGCGTGCCATTGGCAAACCGGGGGTCCTGAGCCAACGTTCGCCGCAGCCCTTCCCGCAGATCCACACGAGGTTCGTAATCCAGGAGCCGTCGGGCCAGGGAGATATCGGCGTGCAGGCGGGAGACGCCGCCGCTCTCGGCGGGGCTGTGGAGCACCTCCACCTCCCGCCCCACCACCTCCGCCACCAGCGCGACCAGGCTGTTGATGCTGGTCTCCCGCCCGGAGCCCACGTTGACGATCCGCCGGTCCACGTCGCGGGCGGTGGCGGCGGTCACCAGCGCGTCCACCACGTCGTCCACGTAGACGAAGTCCCGGGTCTGCGCGCCGCCCCCGAAGATCACCAGCGAGCCCCCCCGCAGAGCCTGCTGCAGGAAGCGGGGCACCACCGGTGGGTGGGAGGGGGGCAGGTTCTGACCCGGCCCGTAGGCGTTGAAGATGCGCAGGACCACCGTCTCGATCCCCCAGAGAGCGCCGATGGTGCGGACGTAGTACTCGGCGGCCAGCTTGCTCACCGCGTAGGGGGACTGGGGGTTGGGGGGCTGGTCCTCCCGCACCGGCTGGTGGGCCTGCTCGCCATAAATAGCGCCCGAGGACGCGAGCACGACCCGCCGCACCCCCGCGTCCCGCATCGCCTCCATCACGCTGACGGTCCCACCGACGTTGACCTCGTTGTACTCGCGCGGATAGAGGATGGATTCGGAGACCAGGACCCGAGCCGCCAGATGGTAGACGCAGTCCACATCCTGCAGCAACGTCCAGAGCTTGGGCCGATCCAGCACGCTCCCCCGGGTGAAGAGCACCCGCTCGTCCAGCCGGGCCGGGTCGCCGGCGCTCAGGTCGTCGATGGCCCGCACCTGGTGTCCCTCAGCGACCAGCCGGTTGGCGAGGGGGGCCCCCAGGAACCCGGCCCCACCGGTGATGAGAAAGCGCATCCGTTGGCCCCCTGTCGACGAGACAGGACGCAGATTCACGCCGAGAGACGCAGATGAACCGGAAGAATCGGCGAGAATCGGCGTCTATCCGTGTCCTATATCTCCTCAAGAATCTCGCAGAACTCCTCGAAGGGGATCGCCGTCAGCGTCTGCGTGGTGCACTTGCCGAAGACGTTGGCCAGGAGGGCCACCTTCGTGGCGACCATGGCGTCTGGTGCTTCGAAGATGTGCAGGAAATCGTATTCCCCCAACAGTGCGTAACTGGCGACCCGCTTCACCTCAGGGCACTCCTCCCGCAGCCGCTGCTCAAATTCCTCGTCCATCGTGCTGAGCGCCCGGACCTCGCCGGGGCTACGGAGGGAGACTCTGGAGAGCAGAATGAACGTAGCCATCGGTCTACCTCCTCTTCTTCTTCACTCCCGCCCGAACTCCCGCGCCAGTTGCGCCACGCTGATGTGGATCATCGTCGGGCGCCCGTGGGGGCAGGTGCGGGGGCTGGCACATCTCTCCAATGCCTGCACCAGCCCTTCCATCTCCTCGCGGGTCAGCACCTGCCCCGCCTTGACCGCCGCCTGTTTGCAGACCCGCCGCATCACCGCCTGCTCGGTCTCCTCCGCCACCTGCGACCGGCCCTCCTGCAGCGCCCGGGCCACATCCGCCAGCACCTCCGCCGCGCGGGCGTGGGCCAGCACCGCCGGCAGCGCCCGCACCAGGAAGGTGCTCCCGCCGAAGGGCTCCAGCTCGAATCCCAGGCGGCGCAGCGATTCCCGGTGGGCCTCCACCAGCCCCGCCGTCTCCGGCGAAAGGTCCACCGGTTCCGGCTCCAGCAACCCCTGCGAGGGCACCCCCTCCTCCCGCTGGGCCATCATTCGCTCGTAGAGCACCCGCTCGTGGGCCGCGTGCTGGTCGATCAGATAGAGGCCGTCCGGTCCCTCGGCGATGATGTAGGCCGCTCCCACCTGCCCCACCACCCGCAGCAGCGGCATGCCGGAGGGGGCCTCCCGGGGGGGCAGGGCCGGCTGGACCGCCGGTTCCTGAGCCTGGGCTGCCCACACCGGCGGCCGCCGGTCCGACGGACGGAACCCAGGCCAGGTGGGGGAGGCGGGAAGGGATGCCGCGGGGATATGGGCCTGCTCCAGGACCGACCGCCGCACCGCCCGCTGCACTACCCGGAAGACCTCGTTGCCGTCCTGGAAGCGGACCTCCGCCTTGGCCGGATGGACGTTGACGTCCACCTCCTCCGGCGGAAGCGAGATGAAGATCGTCGCCACCGGGTACCGGCCGGTAGGGAGGAGGGTGTGGTAAGCCTGGATCACGGCGTAGGCCAGCCGGGCGTCCTGAATCCACCGCCCGTTGACGAAGAGGGTGATCCCGCCCCGGTCGCCCCGGTGCAGGGAGGGCGGCCCGACGAACCCCCGCACGCGGATCGAGGAACCGCTGCCGGGGTCCTCGGGGATCTCCAGCAGGGCCGCGCCCGTCTTCACCCCGTGGACCGCCACCAGCACGTCCCGCAGGTCGCCGCTCCCCGGTGAGTGGAAGCCCTCCCGCCCGTCGTGGGTCAGGGCGAAGCGGAGGTGGGGGTAGGCCAGGGCGTAGCGGGTGACCCAGGCGTCGATGTGGCGGCGCTCTGTGGCTTCGGAGCGGAGGAACTTGCGCCGGGCGGGGACGTTGTAGAACAGGTCCTCCACGGTGACCGTCGTCCCCGGCGGACGGCCGACGGGCCGGCGAGCCACCACCCGCCCTCCCTCCAGCCGGAGCAGAGTGCCAGCCTCCTCCTCTGCCGCCCGGGTGAGGAAAGTGACCCGGCTGACGGCGGCGATGGAGGCCAGCGCCTCCCCCCGGAAGCCCAGGGTGGTGATGTGGTTCAGGTCCTCCGCGCTGGCGAGCTTGCTGGTGGAGTGGCGGTGGAAGGCCAGTTCCGCCTCTGCCGCCGGGACCCCACAGCCGTCGTCGGTGACGCGGATGAGCCGCCGCCCGCCCTGCCCCACCTCGACGCGGATCTCCCGCGCATCGGCGTCTATGCTGTTCTCCACCAGTTCCTTGACCACGGAGGCGGGGCGTTCCACCACCTCGCCGGCGGCGATCTGGGATGCCACCTCTGGTGAGAGGATGCGAATTCCCATCGACTCCCTCCCATTCTATTCTATCACACAACCGGGCAGCGCGCCAAAGCGATTCTTATCAGGGTGCGTGGCGGCTTGCGCGGCCTGAGCGGAGGCCCCGAGCGACGCGAGGGGCCGTAGTCGAAGATCCTCCGCCATCATAAGCGCCTACCCAATAGGGTATCTGCCCCAAATGTGAATCACACCCTCTTCGAGTCCGGCTTGACAAATCCGACCCCCAGATGTATACTATACTCCTGT
>DQUX01000353.1 GCA_015662065.1 Anaerolineales bacterium
CATAGAAGTTTGTGGTAGAGCGAAGATGTTTCGCAGTGTTCTCTGGCAGGTCGTTCTGGCCTGCGTGATCCTCATTGCCATAACGGCCCTTGTGCTGGGAAGCTATCTTCTGAAGCTGGCCCAGGGGCACTACCTGGATACCCTGCAAGAGGGGCTTGTTTCCCAGGCCAGGCTGGTGGGCGAGCTGGCGAGGCCCTGTATGAACTCCTCTCAGGATGGATGCGATACCCTGACCGATGGGCTTGCCCCTCGCATCGGGGCCCGCATCACCATCATCGCCACCGATGGGACGGTGCTCGGCGATTCGGAGAGGGACCCGGCCACGATGGAGAACCACGCCGACCGGCCCGAGGTCATCCAGGCGCTGGCGGAAGGGGTTGGGCGGAGCACCCGCCACAGCGCCACCCTGGATGTGGATATGCTGTACGTGGCCGTGCCGGTCGAAGCCGAGGGGCGCATGGTCGGCGTGGCCCGGTTATCCCTGCCCCTGACAAAGATAGAGCGTTCCCTGACGGAGATGGCCCGAAAAGCGATTCTAGCCACCGCAGTCACCGCTCTAATAGCAACCACGGCAGCCTTCACCGTGGTGAGGAGGAAACTAACCCCTATTCGGAGCCTCACCCAGATGGCCCGCCGGATGGCCGCAGGCGACCTGAACCAGAGAGTGAAAGTGAGCTCCCAGGACGAAATCGGCGAGCTCACCCGGGCCCTCAATCGGATGGCCGCCCGGCTGAAGGAGACACTGGAGCGGCTCTCCAGTGAGAGAGACCGAATGGCAGCGGTGCTCTCCCATATGGCCGACGGCCTCATCATCGCCGACGGGGAAAGCCGAGTCCTGCTGGCCAACCCCGTGGCCGGGCAGATGTTCGGCCGGCCCGCCGGCAGGATGCAGGACCGCTCCCTCATCGAGGCCACAAGGGATCATGAGCTGGCCGAGCTGGTGCGACGATGCCTGGAGGAAGGGGAAGAGGGAGCGGCCCTCCTGGAGCTGGGGCCCCGGAGACGTTTCGTCCAGGTTATCGTCACCCCGATGGCCGGCCGGAGAGCCCTCATCCTCCTCCATGACCTCACGGAACTGAGGCGGATGGAGACGGTGCGGCAGGACTTCGTGGCCAACGTCTCCCACGAATTACGCACGCCCCTCACCTCGCTCAAGGCCCTGGTGGAGACCCTGCGGAGCGGAGCCTTTGAGGACCGGGAGGCAGCCACGCGCTTCCTGGAAAGGATGGAAGGGGAGGTGGAGCGGCTCATCCGGTTGGTGAACGATCTCCTGGAGCTGGCCCGCCTGGAATCGAGAGAGGCTCCCCTAAGTCTCCGCCCTGTTGACCTGGGAGGATTGGTCGCCGAAGCCTACGCTTCTCTGAAGCCGATGGCGGAGGAAAAGGGGCTGAGCCTCGCTGTCGAAATCCCGCCTGAACTTCCCCCACTGCTGGCCGACGAGGAGCGGGCCCGTCGGGTGTTGGTCAACCTCCTCCACAACGCCATCAAGTTCACTCCTCCGGATGGTAGGATAAGGGTTTTGGGTTGCGGGGTTCGAGTCAGTGAGGGACAGGTGGATTGGTTGACCTCTGAAGTTGGCTCCCTGCCCTCGGATGGACTGCCCGATGGGGAGTGGGCCGTGGTCACTGTGAGCGACACGGGGATCGGCATCCTGTCGGAGCACCTATCCCGCATCTTCGAGCGCTTCTACAAGGTGGATCGGGCCCGCTCGCGGGAGGGAACGGGGCTGGGCCTGGCCATCGCCAAACACATCGTCGAGGCCCACGGCGGGCGCATCTGGGCCGAGAGCGAGGTGGGGAAAGGCTCCACCTTCGGCTTTGCCCTACCCCTTTGGAGTGGAGAACAACGATGAAAGTGGTTGCTACGGTTTTCGCCTTCCTGCTGATGTTGGCCGGGCTCGTGGGAGCGCTGCTCCCGGTCGTGCCTGATACCCCTCTGGTCCTAGCCGGGGCGGTGCTTCTGGCTCTGGCCGATGGTTTCACGCCCGCCGACCTGAAATTGCTGGCCGTGCTGCTGCTCATCGCCCTCGTAGCCGAGGGGTTGGGCTACTTGGCCGGGGCCTTGGGAGCCAGGGTGGGCGGTGCTTCGTGGAAGGGGGTGACGGGGGCGCTGCTGGGTGGGCTGATGGGCCTGCTGCTCCTGGGCCTCTGGGGGCTGCTGGTCGGGCCGATGGTGGGGGCGATGCTGGGCGAGTTGTGGGCCGGCAAGGAGGGGCAGGAGGCCGCCAAAGCGGGGCTCGGCTCTCTGCTGGGGGTGCTGGGAGGGGTGGGGATCAAGTTCGCCGCCGGGGTGACGATGGTAGGATTAGTGGTGGTCTCGGTTCTCGCCAAATAGCGCCGAGCCTGGAGCTTCTCAACGAGGGCGCCTTGTCATTGCAAGGTGCCCTTTTTCTTTCTGCCCCTTAACGAAAAGG
>DQUX01000163.1 GCA_015662065.1 Anaerolineales bacterium
CTGCGGCGGGTGGGAACGGCGCTGACCAGCCGCTGGACCAGCTCTTCGGTCTGGCGCACGCTTAAGTTGCGCTTCAGCACGATCCGCAGGGCAGCAGCCTGGGCCTCGGGTTCTTCCAGCGAGAGGAGCGCTCGGGCGTGGCCCTGGGAGATCTTCCCGTTCAGCAGCGCCTCCTGCACCGGCCGGGCCGCCTTAAGGAGACGAAGGGTGTTGGAGATGGCCGTCCGGCTCTTCCCCACCCGTTGGGCGATCTCCTCGTGGGTCAGCCGGAACTCCTCGATCAGTTGTCGGTAGGCTGCCGCTTCCTCCAGTGGGTTCAGGTCCTCCCGCTGCAAGTTCTCCACCAGGGCCAGTTCCAGCATCTGATGGGGGGCGGCATTCTTGACAATCACAGGCACGGTGGGCAGTCCCGCCAGCCGGGCGGCGCGCCAGCGCCGCTCTCCGGCGATCAGTTGGTAGCCGTCTCCCTCTCGGACCACGATGAGCGGCTGGATGATCCCGTGGGCTTGGATGGAGGCGGCCAGCTCCACCAGGTCCTGATCGCGGATCTCCACCCGGGGTTGGTGGGGATTGGGGTGGATCGCGGTCAGGGGGACCTCCAGGACGCCGCCTGGCCCTTCCCCTTCTCCTTCCTCTATCGGGATCAATGCCTCCAGTCCTCTTCCCAGACCGCGCTTACGGGGTGGCATACTCTCCCTCCGTCGGCGACCGCCTGTCCAGCGGATGTCCGTCCCCCGCCAGGAGCTCCCGAGTCAGCGCCTGGTAGGCCATCGCCCCGGTTGACTTAGGGGCGTGGGTGAGGATCGGCTCCCCGTAGCTGGGGGCCTCGCTCAGCCGCACGCTGCGCGGGATGATGGTGCGGAAGACCCGTTCGCCGAAGTGATGCCGCACCTCCTGGACCACCTGTCGGGACAGATTGGTGCGGGAGTCGAACATCGTCATCACCAGGCCCCGGATGCGGAGGCTCGGGTTCAGCGCCCGTCGCACCAGCTCGACGGTGCGGATCAGTTGAGAGAGCCCTTCCAGGGCCAGATACTCGCACTGGATCGGGATGATGACCCCGTCCCGGGCGGCGGTGAGTCCGTTGACAGTCAGGATGCCCAGGCTGGGGGGGCAGTCGATCAGCACGTAGTCGTAGCGGGGGTTCAGCCCTTCCAGCGCCCATTGGAGCCTTCGTTCGCGGGCCAGCACCCCCACCAACTCCACCGTCGCCCCGGCCAACTGGGCCGAGCTGGGCACCAGGTCTAGCCGAACCCGGCTGGTGAGGGTGACGACCTTCTCCAGGGGGACCTCGCGCACCAGGGTATCGTAGATGGAGAGGCGGATGCTGCGTCGGTCCACTCCTAGGCTGGCGGTGGCGTTGGCCTGGGGATCGATATCCACCAGCAGGACCCGCTGGCCCCAGTGGGCCAGATAGGCCGCCACATTGACGGCGGTCGTGGTCTTCCCCACGCCGCCTTTCTGGTTGGCGAAGGCATAGACAACAGACATCGCCGCACCTACACGCAGAGGGTCCGGCAGCGGGCCACCTCCTCCGGGGTGGGGGTGCCGGAGAGTCCCGGCCGGGTGACGGAGAGAGCTGCGATACAATTGGCCAGCCGGGCGGCCTTCCAGGGGTCATCTCCCTGCTGCAACTGGGTGAAGAACACAGCGGCGAACACGTCCCCGGCCCCCGTGGGGTCTACCTCTGTGACCGGGGGGGCGGGCAGAGCTTGCCTCACGCCGGCTGCGTAGACGGTGCACCCGGCGGCCCCCTGGGTGAGGGCCAGCACCGGCGTGCGGGTGGCCCATTGCGCGATCAGAGCCTCGTCGCCGCCCACATCTTCCTCGCTCAGGACCACCGCATCGGCGTGGGGGAGGAGGGCGTCGGCATTCTCCCAGGGCGCTCGGCGCACCTGCCCCGTGCTATCCCAGCGTCGCATCCAGCCCTGGGGGGTGAGCCCCATGAAGGCATTGGGGAACAGGTCGGCCAAAGCCGGATCGCATTCGCGGGCCACCGGCCCCAGGTGGACCACACGGGCCGTCCGCCAGGCGGGGGGGACGACCTCGGGGGTCAGCGGGGCGGCGACGGTGTGGATGGTCTGCACCCGTCCCGTGGGGGAGTATCGGTTATCAAAGGTCGTCGTGGCCGAGGCCGGCACGCGCAGGATCTCGATGTTGGGGAGGGCCTCTGCCAGGTCCAGCCCCTCCCCGGCGCTGGTGACCACGCCGACCCGGCAGCCCAGTGCCTGGGCGGTGCGCGCGGCGTAGGTGGCCGTGCCGCCCACCGTGAACCCACCCTCCGGCGCTCGGTCCCGCGTCACGTGGCCGATCACCAGGTAGTCCAGGTGGTGTTCGCTCACCCCTCTTCCGCTGGCTGGGGGATGATGGTGACGCGGCGGCGGTAGCCGGTCCCCACGCTCTCCGTCCGCACATCGGTCCGATCCCGCAGCGCCAGGTGCACGATGCGCCGTTCATAGGCCGACATCGGTTCCAGCGCCACCGTCTGACCGCTCTGCGCCGCCCTTTCGGCCATCCGCGTAGCCAGTCGGCGCAGGTTTCGCTCGCGCCGCTGCTTGAAGCCGTCCACGTCCACCACCAGGTTCACCCGCTCGGCCATCCGCCGGCCGACGATGAGGCGGACGATGCGTTGGAGCGCGGCCAGCGTCTCTCCTCTGCGGCCGATGAGGGCGTCCACCCCCGGCCCCCGCACGTCCAACACCAGTGGTCCTTCCTCCTCATCGGGGGCGGGCTCCGCCTGGTGGGTGTGGATCCCGGCGGCGAACCCCATCCGCTCCAGTAGCTCCGCCAGCACCCCCCGGGCCACCTCCGTTGGGTCCGGTTCCGCCGGGGGGGTGGGGGGCTCGGGCGTGGGAGGGCCGGTCGGTTGGGGGGCCGGTGCGGGAATCGGGCTCAGCCGGACGCGGGCAGGCCGGGCTCCGATTCCCAAGACGCCCCGGCTTCCCTCGTCGAGGATCTCTATCTCGACCTGCTCACGGATCAGCCCCAGTGCCGCCAACCCAGCGGCGATGGCCTCCTCCACGTTCTCGCCGGAGAAGACCGCTTTCTCTTCCATATCGATTACTCCTTCCGTCTACCCTGGACGGTCCGCTGCCCTCGTCGGATCAGGAAGAACTGGAGCATGGTGATGAGGTTGGAGATGATGAAATAGATGGAGAGGCCCGATGCGTAGGAGATGGAGATGAAGCCGAACATCAGGGGCATCATAATCTGCATCTGCTGGCTCATCGCGGCGGAGCGGTCGTCGGCAGCAGCGGTGGGGGGGGTCAGCAGTTTCTGCGAGAGCCAGGAGGTGACCACAACCAGCACGGGCAGGATGAAGAACCGATCTGGCTGCCCCAGGTCCAGCCAGAGGAACCTGCTCTGCAGGGGGATGAGGTTGGTGAGGCCGGGGATGAAGGGGTAGATGTTCTGGGAGAGTTTCAACAGCTCCAGGGGGCTGACGGCCAGGACGCGGATGATGGACTGCCACAGGCCGTAGAGGAGGGGGAGTTGGATCAGCAGGGGCAGGCATCCACCCAGAGGGTTGATCCCGGCCTCCTGGTACAATTTCATCTGCTCCTGGGTCAGTCTCTCCTTGTCTTTGGCGTACTTCTTCTGGAGTTTTTGGAGCTCCGGCTGCAGTTCCTGCATCCGCTGGGTGGCCTGTTGCTGTCTGAGGGTGAGGGGCAGGATGGCCAGGCGAACCACGAGGGTGAGGGCAGTGATGGCCAGGATGGTCTGCTGTCCCAGGAAGCGGTAGAACAGCAGCATCAGGTTGATCATTGGGTTAAGGACGAGCAAATCCCACACGGGGCACCCCCTATTCTTCCGCCTCAGGCTGAGGGTAGACCCACAGCAGGCGGCCGTTGTCTATGTAGAAAGCCTGGATATGCTCGGAGGCGTGGATGCGGGAGACGTATACCACCTCGTCGCTGGTTGCCATCGATGCCAACTGTCCCTGCCCCGATTGGGTCCAGAGGAGGAAGCCGTCGGCGGGATCCAGGCCGTAGAGCGAACCGCTGTCTCCGGCCACCAGAAGCGTCTCTCCCTCTGGCCCCAGGGCTGGGCTCAGACGAACGGTCTGATCGACCTGGCTCCGCCAGACCTCGCGGCCGGTCGCGACCTCCAGGGCGTAGACGTTGCCGTCCACGTCGGCGGCGTAGATCCGGGTGCCGTCGGTGGTTGGAGTGCCCCAGAACCAGTTCTCCCCCTCGAACTGCCACACCGGCGAGCCATCCTCCCGCCGGAGGGCGTACAGCTTGTTGTCGAACGAACCCACGAAGAGGGTGTCGTCCAGGTTCAGGGGAGGGGCTGCCAGCGCTCCTCCCGCCTCGAACCGCCACCGCTCCCGACCGGTCGCCAGGTCGAGGGCGTAGAGGTTATGGTCCAGGGAGGAGACGTAGACGGTGTCGGAGATCACCAACGGGGTGGCCCAGACCCGGCCTTCGGTGGTGAAGGGCCGGCTCCAGGCGGGCGAGCCGTCCCCCACGTGGAAGGTGTAGACGTTGCCGTCGCTGTTGCCGATGACCAGGGTGCTATCTCCCACGGCCCCGGCGGCGACGAACTCCCCACCAGCCTCTGTGAATTCCCACAGGGGGCGTCCGCTCTCGATATCCAATGCCCGCAGTACGCCGTGGGACTGGGCGAAGAACCCCCCACCGCTGCGCTCGTAGGAGGTCACAAAGAGGGCCTCCTCGTCTAGCAGAGCTACGGTGTAGAAGGGACCGTACTCGCGGAGGTTGGGTTCGGCCGGGAAGGACCAGAGCACCTCACCGGTGGCTGCATCCAGGGCCCGGACCTGCTCCAGGTCTGCCGCGTAGATAGTGCCGTCGCTGACCACCAGGCTGGTCCAGGTGGTGGGACGGGTGCCCCCGCTGCAGCCGCTGAGGAGGCCGACTGCCAGCAGGAGAAGGAAAGGGGGCAGGATGTGCCCACGCAGGGTTTTTATCTTTCTCACGCCTTTTGGTTCTCCTTAACAGTTAAGTTGATCGGGTTGTTGAGATCCGGGACGGGGTCGTATCCGCCGGGATGGAATGGGTGGCAACGGCCGATCCGCTTGACGGCCAGCCAGCCACCGCGGAGCACGCCGTAGCGGGCGATGGCCTGGTAGCCGTATTCGGAGCAGGAGGGGTAGAAACGGCAGGTGGGGGGAAGGGCGCGGGAAACGGTCCGCTGCCAAAGGCGGATGAGGACCAGCAATAGGGTTTTCATAGCTCCTGCTCTTGCGCTACCAGCCCGGCCTGCTTTACCAGGCGGTCCAGGGCTTCCCTTACTTGGGGTTCGCGGAACTCCAGGATCTTCGGTCGGGCGATGAGCAGTAGGTCCCACCCGGGTGCCAGGCGGGGGTAGAGATGGCGGGCCGCCTCCCGGAGGAGCCGCTTGGCCCGGTTGCGGGCCACCGCCTTGCCCACCCTGCGGCTGGCGGTGACTCCGACTCGGGTCAGACCAAGCTCGTTGGGGCGGGCGACCAGGACCAGCAGAGGGTGGGCCCAGGAACGGCCCTCCTGCCGCACCCGTTCCACGTCGGACGGCCGTCGCAGCCGGATTCGCCACTCCATCCGGTGGGGACCGCTCAAGCGCGACGTCGGGGCCGCTGCGAGCTCTCCTTCCAGTTCATCTTCTTGGCCCACTCCCGATGCACCGTCAGGTGGTGGCGCCCCTTGCGGCGCCGAGCCTTCAGCACCCGACGTCCGGTGGGGGTCGCCATCCGCGCCCGGAACCCGTGGGTCCGCATTCGCTTTCGTTTCTTGGGCTGGTACGTTCGCTTAGGCATCGTTCACGTCCCATACAAAATTCGCTCTCCGCGGAGATGCTCCTCTGCGGAGAAGCCAAGGTATTATACCGCAGGGGGCCAAAGGGGTCAAGTGTGTTGCGTTTATCCCCTAATTCGGCTACAATAGGCACCAACGTGTGGAGGCGGGTGGGATCCAAGAGGGCCGTATCCTGGCCGATCGTTCGATGTAGAGTGAAACGCAAGGGGTTTGGATTTCTCGTTCTGATGGTCGTGGCTATGATCGGGGGGCTCCTCTCCCCGGTCCGGGCCCAGCAGCCGGACGACCCGGCTGCCCGGCTCCTGGCCCGCATGCCCCCCGCGGTCCGGGTCGGGCAGTTGTTCCTGGTCACGTTCCCCGGCACCGACGTGGATGAACTCTCCGCCATCAGCACCCTGATCGTGGAGGACCACATCGGCGGGGTGCTCCTCCGCTCGGAGAGCGGCAACATCGTCAACGAGGGGAACACCCCCGCCCAGGTCGCCGCGCTGACCAACGGCCTGCAGCGACTGGCGTGGGAGGGTTCCCAGACCCCGCTTCCCGCGGAGGAGGGGGAGGGGGCGGTGTTGAGCCCGTTCGTCCCCCTGTTCATCGCCGTCGAGCAGGGGGGGGACGGGGAACTCTACACCGCCATCATCAGCGGCACCACGCCGCTTCCCTCTCCGATGGCCCTCGGCGCCACCTGGAATCCGGCCCACGCCGAGACGGTGGGGGCGATCGTCGGTGAGGAGCTGAGCGCGCTGGGTATCAACCTGCTGCTGGGGCCCTCGTTGGATGTGCTGGACACCCCCCGACCGGGCAGCCCGGCCGACCTGGGGGTGCGCTCCTTCGGGGGGGACCCCTATTGGGTCGGGCAGATGGGGGTGGCCTTCGTCCGAGGCGTCCATACCGGGAGCGGCGGGCGTACCGCCGTGGTTCCGGGCCACTTCCCCGGCCTGGGCGCGGCCGACCGCCCTCTCTCCGAAGAGGTCTCCACCGTCCAGAAATCCCTGGAGCAACTCAAACAGATCGAGCTGGCCCCCTTCTTCGCCGTCGTCAGCGCGGAGGACCCCCTGGCCCAGGCCGATGGCCTGCTGGTCTCTCACATCCGTTATCGGGGCTTTCAGGGAAATATCTATGCCTCGACCAAGCCGGTAAGCTTCGACCCTCAGGCGTTGCAGCAACTGATGGCCCTGCCGGAGCTGGCCCCCTGGCGGGAGGCCGGCGGGGTGGCGGTGGCCGACGAATTGGGGGTGCGGGCCGTGCGACGCTTCTACGACCCCACCGAAGAGGTGTTCAACGGCCTGCGGATCGCCCGGGAGGCCTTTGTGGCCGGCAACGATCTGCTGATCCTCTCCCACTTCGCCCAGACCGACGATTGGGAATCCCACATCGCCAACGTCCGCGCTGCTGTGGCCTTCTTCCGGGAGAAGTATAGTTCCGACCCCACGTTTCAGGTGTGGGTGGACGAGGCGGTGCTGCGGATTCTGCGGCTGAAGCTGCGGCTCTACTCCACTTTCACCCTCAACGGGACGCAGGTGGACGTGGAGGCGGCCGTCGGGGTGGTGGGGCAGCACCGGGAGGAGGTGGCGCTCATCGCGCGGGATGCGGTGACGCTTCTCTCCCCTCCCTCCCCCGAACTGCGGCCAGCCCCGCCCGCGGCCGACGAGCGGATCGTGATCTTCACCGACGACCGCCAGGTGATCCCCTGTGCCGACTGCGCGCCGGTCTATGTCATTCCGCCCACGCTCCTGGCAGACACCCTGGTCCGTCTCTACGGCCCCCAGGCCACCCTCCAGGTTCAGCCGGATCGGGTGAGCAGTTTCACCTTCAGCGAGTTGATGGACTATCTGGCGGCCCTGCCCGCCGCTCCGTCGGCGGAGGTCACACCACTGCCGCCGCACCCGGTGGAGGTGGCGCTGCAGCAGGCCGACTGGGTGCTCTTTGCGATGCTGGACGTCACCGACCAGGTGGAGCACTCGGGCGCGGTGCGCCGCTTCTTGGCGGGGCAGGCCGATCTGCTGCAGGATAAGGAGGTGGTCGTCTTCGCTTTCGGCGCGCCCTACTATTTGGACACCACGGAGATCGCCAAGCTCTCCGCCTACTTCGGCCTGTACAGCCACACCGAGCCCTTTGTCGAGGCGGCAGCGCGGGCCCTTTTCGACGAGTTCCCCTTCACCGGCGCGCCGCCGGTGAGTGTGGCCGGGCTCAGCTATAATCTGCTCACCCAGACCCAACCCGATCCGGCCCAGATCATCGAGGTTTTCTATGAGGTCGTCGGCAATGAGCAGGGGGAGGGGGGAGAGGAGACACCCCAGCCTACCCCCCAGTCGCGGGAGGTCCACCAGGGGGATACCCTGCAGCTCTGGACCAACACGATCGTGGACCGGAACGGCCACCCGGTGCCGGACGGCACGCCCGTGGAGTTCATTTTCACCTATCCGCAGGAGGGGTTGGAGCACACGGTGCAGGTGACCACGCGGGACGGGATAGCGGAGACGACGGTGACGCTGGATCGGGTGGGGCAGTTGCAGGTCTCGGTGCGGGCGGAGCCGGTGCCTCGGGCGATCCGTCTGGAGATGAACATCCCCGAAGGGGCTCCGGCAGAGATCGTCGCCATCAC
>DQUX01000085.1 GCA_015662065.1 Anaerolineales bacterium
CACTTTCGGCCAAAGTCGGGGGTCACAGACCCCCTCAGAGCATAGTGAGTTCAGGCTCCCAGCGGGTCTGTGACCCGCCCCCCTCAGAGCATCATGTGACATTGTCGAACTACCCAAATGATGAGCGACACCCAAGATTCGAGAGGCTGCGGTCCCCCTGCCATCATCCTCGCCTCCGCCTCCCCCCGCCGCCGCGAGCTGTTCGCCTTGCTGGGGCTTCCCTTCCGCGCAGGGAAGGCCGAGGTAGACGAGAGCAGCCACCCGCGCGAGTCTCCCCAGGAGATGGCCGCCCGGTTGGCCCTCTCCAAAGCCCGGGCCGTGGCCGGGCTCTACCAGGTGCCGGTCGTGGGATGCGACACCGTCGTGACAATAGGGGGCGAAAGCCTGGGCAAACCCCTCGACGCCGAGGAGGCCCGGAGGATGCTGGCCAGCCTCCGGGGGCGCACTCACACCGTCTACACCGGCATAGCGGTAGTGGGGAAGGGACACGAGGTCGTCCAGGTGGTCGAGACCCCGGTGACGATGCGCGACTACACGAACCAAGAGTTGAGCGCCTACATCGCCAGCGGTGACCCGCTGGACAAGGCCGGGGCCTACGGCATCCAGCACCCCACTTTCCGGCCGGTAGCCTCTTGGGAGGGGTGCTACGCCAACGTTATGGGGCTCCCCCTGTGCCACCTCGCCCGGGCGCTGGGGGCCTGGTCCATCACCCCACCCGCCGATGTCCCTACCGCCTGCCAGGCCCACACGGGCCAGCCCTGCCGGGCGTTCCGGACCATTCTCCCAGAGCAGAGCGTTGCCGACGCGAATTGACAGTCCCCGCGACCTGTGCTAACATATGACCTGACGAGGACAGTACGATGACCGCCTACACGCGAACCGTCCCTAGCAGCCCGCAGCCGCCCCCCCCTCTGGGGTCCGGCTAGCGCTGCCTGGGTCCCGTCCGCCGCACGTGAGATCACCAGCCTTCCGACCCCCCGGAGGCTGGTTTCGCTTTTCGGGGAGGTGATCCGATGAGAATGTCACAACTCTTCGGCCACACGCTACGGGAGCCGCCCGCCGACGCCGAGATGGTCAGCCACCGGCTGCTGGTCCGCGCCGGGTTCGTCCGTCCCCTGGCGGCCGGCCTCTACACCTACCTGCCCCTGGGGCAGCGGGTCGCCCGCCGTATCGAGGCCATCATGCGGGAGGAGATGGAGGCCATCGGCGCCCAGGAGATGCTTATGCCGGTCCTCCACCCCGCCGAACTCTGGCAGGCCACTGGCCGGTGGGAGACAGCGGGGCCAGCGCTGATGAGGCTGAAGGACCGGGCCGGGCGAGCGTACGCGCTGGCGATGACCCACGAGGAGGTGGTGGCGGAGCTGGCCCGGCGGGAGGTCCGCTCCTACCGGGACCTGCCCCGTGTGGTCTACCACATCCAGACCAAGCTGCGAGATGAGCCTCGCCCTCGCGGGGGGCTTCTGCGGGTGCGGGAGTTTCGGATGAAGGATGCCTACAGCCTCCACACAGACAGCGACGACCTGGACCGCTTCTATCCTCAGATCCTCGGGGCCTACCACCGCATCTTCACCCGCTGCGGGCTGGACTTCATCCAGGTCGAGGCGGACACGGGGATGATGGGCGGGGCGGACTCCCACGAGTTCCTGCTCCCCCACCCCGCCGGGGAGGACCGGCTGCTCCACTGCTCCGTCTGCGACTATGCGGCCAATGTCGAATGGGCAACCTTCCGGCTGCCCGAGGTCGGCCCCCACCCCCTGGAGGAACCCTGCCCCGTCGCCACGCCGGGCTGCGCCACCATCGCCGACGTGGCCGCGTTCGTGGGCGTGCCGACCAACCAGACGCTGAAGGCAGTCTTCTACGCGTGGGAGCGCCCTGGAGGGCGGCCGGAGATGGTCTTCGTGGTTCTCCGAGGCGATCTGGAGGTGAACGAGACGAAGCTGTTGAATCTCCTGGGAGGCGGCGACCTAAGGGCCGCTACCGACGAGGAGATCCGTGCCGCCGGCGCTGAGCCGGGGTACGGATCGCCAGTGGGGCTCCCGGTGCGGGAGCATGCCGACAGCCCGGGCCTCCTGGTCGTGGGCGATCGTTCCATCCAGGTCGGCGCCAACTTCGTCGCCGGGGCGAATCGGGAGGGATACCACCTCACCGGCGTCAACTACCCCCGCGACTTCTCGGTGACCCTCCTGGCCGACATCGCCCAGGCCCAAGAGGGCCACCTCTGCCCCCGCTGTGGCGGGTCCCTCCTGGCCGAGTCCGCCATCGAACTGGGCCACTGCTTCAAGCTGGGGACCCGCTACTCCGAGTCTCTCGGCGTGACCTACCTGGACGCGACGGGCAAGGAGCGGCCGGTGGTGATGGGTTCCTACAGCATCGGCGTTGGCCGGCTTATGGCCGCCGTCGTCGAGGCCCACCACGACGAGCACGGCATCGTCTGGCCGCCCTCCCTGGCCCCCTTCGACGTACACCTGCTCCTGCTGGGACGGCAGGAGGTGGTACAGGAGGCCGCCGAGGAAACCTACAGACAGTTGCACGAGGCGGGTCTCTCAGTTCTCTACGACGACCGAAACGAGAGCGCCGGGGTGAAGTTCGCCGACGCCGACCTCATCGGCTGCCCCGTGCGGGTCACCGTCGGCCGTCGGAGCCTGGAGGCCGGCGGCGCGGAGATGAAGGCCCGCCGGGAGAGGGACCGTCAAACGGTGGGGCTGGAGGACCTGCCCGACCAAGTCGCCGGCCTGCTTGACAGATGGGCCCGTCTGTAGGATAATCCTCCCCACTTCTGTTCAGGAGAGTGACATGATCCAGGTAACCGATGAGACCTTCGAAAGCGAGGTGCTGCAGGCCAGCCTGCCGACGCTGGTGGATTTCTGGGCCGAGTGGTGCGGGCCCTGTCGGATGATCGCGCCGGTGGTGGAGGAGGTCGCCCACGAGTACGACGGCCGCCTCAAGGTGGTCAAGATGGACGTGGATGCCAGCCCCAATGTCCCTGCCCGCCTGGGTATTATGGGCATCCCTACCCTTATCCTGTTCAAAGAGGGGAAGGAGGTCGAACGGCTGGTGGGCTATCGTCCCAAGGGAGCCCTGGTGGAGGCCATCCTGCCCCACCTAAGTAGTTAACAAAACGACCTACTTGTGGTATACTTTATTCGCAAAACTGCATACTCTGAAAGACGAGGATCAGGAAGAGTAGGCATCGAAGCGGGGTTCAGAGAGTCGGGTCTTTGGCTGCGAGCCCGATACCAGCGCCGATGTCGAATGGGCCTGGGAGTCGCCCGCCGAACCCCCGCGGAGCGGGGCAGTAGTCCGGGCCGGAGCCGCCACCGTTACCAGGGCTAAGGGTATCGAACGGGTTGCTGCTACTGGCAGCCGGTTCTGTACCTGCGAACGAGTGAGGCTGGCTCTTCACCACCACGCGCCGTCACCGGCGCGTTTTGCGTTTAGAGCCGCCTAAGCGGGGTGGCACCACGGGCCCAACGCCCGTCCCGGCAACGGGACGGGCGTTTTCATTTAGCACCAAGCAACCAGTAACCAGTAATCAGCAACCAGTAATCAGCCGCATCAAGCAGCCCAAGGAGGGAGAAAAATGATCAAGAAACGCATCCTTACCGGCGACCGACCCACCGGCAGGCTCCACCTGGGCCACTATGTGGGGAGCCTCGCCAACCGGGTCCGGCTGCAGGAGGAGTACGAATGCTTCTTCATCATAGCCGATCTGCACACCCTCACCACCCGGCCCGAGAAGCGCCACATCGCCCAGATGCAAGAGCACGTCCGCGATCTGGTGCTGGACTACCTGGCCGTGGGCATCGACCCGGAACGCAGCGTCATCTTCCTCCAATCGGCCATCCCTGAGACCTATCAACTGAACCTGATCCTGGAGATGCTGGTGAGCGTGCCCCGCCTGGAGCGGGTCCCCACCCTCAAGGAGATGGCACGGGATGCGAACCTGCGGACGATGCCCTTCGGCCTCCTGGGCTACCCGGTGCTCCAGGCCGCCGACATCCTCCTCCCCCGCGCCCACCTGGTGCCGGTGGGGAAGGACAACCAGGCCCACGTGGAGGTAGCACGGGAACTGGCCCGCCGGTTCAACCGGCTCTACGGCGAGGTCTTCCCTATCCCCGAGTGCCTCCTGGGGGACGTGCCGATCCTGGTGGGGACCGACGGAGCGGCCAAGATGAGCAAGAGCCGCGACAACGCCATCTACCTCTCTGACGACGCCGAGACGGTCCGGCGCCAGGTGTTCCAGATGGTCACCGACCCTCAGCGGGTGCGGGCCGACATCCCGGGCCGGGTGGAGGGCAACCCGGTCTTCATCTACCACGACACCTTCAACCCCGACCGGGAGGAGGTGGAGGACCTCAAGGAGCGGTACCGCCGGGGGCGTGTGGGCGACGTGGAGGTGAAGGAAAAACTGGCCCGCGCTCTCAACACATTCCTCGACCCCATCCGCCAGCGGCGGGCCGACTACGCCGCCCGGCCCCGCTTGGTGGCCGAGGTCCTGGCGGCAGGGAACGAGCGGATGCGCATCGAAGCGCGGGAGACGATGGTCCAGGTCCGGGAGGCGATGGGGCTGATGAGCCTGCCCCTCCAATCAGAGCCGACCACAGTCCCGGCCGGCCTGGTCTATTGCTAAGGCCCATCTGCGGGTGAGGAGGGAGGGTCTGGCATGCATCTCATCAGAGTCAGCATCCATCGGGAATGCGATTGCCCCGAAGGAGCCATCCCTATGTCTGCTTGCCCACTTGCCCACTCGCTCCATCGGATGTATATTCCCCACCACACTACCCCCTACTTCGGAGGAAAACCGATGCGAAAGGGTATATCCGCTCTGCTGCTCCTGCCGCTTGTCCTGCTTGCCGCCTGCGGCGGGCCTTCACTGACCACCCCCCTGGTCATCAGCGAGGTCCAGGCGGGCGCCACCGGCGACAACAACTACGAGTTCATCGAGCTCTACAACAACACGGAGGAGCCGCTGGACCTGGCGGGCTACCGGCTGACCTACCGCCTCCCCACCGGCGAGGAGAAGATCCTCCTGTACACCTGGGAAGAGAGCACCATCGTGCCTCCCCACGGCCACTACCTGCTGGTGAGGGCCGGGGTGGACATCGGCGTTGTGCCAGACGGCGAGTTCGACCAGCCTCTCAACACCCGCTCCGGCAGCCTGACCCTGCTGGACCCGGCCGGTCAGGCGGCCGACCGGCTGGCCTGGGGCGACGCGCCGGACCTGGCCGAGGGCCGGCCCGCCCCATCGCTGGAAAACGACCTCTCGCTGGAGCGCAGGCCCGGTGGGGAGGAGGGAAATGGACGAGACACCGATGACAACCGGTCCGACTTCGCCCTCAACCCCGCCCCCAACCCCCAGAACACCGGCAGTCTCCCCACCCCCGCCGAGGCCGAACGGCTCCTGGTGGCCCTGAGCGCGCCCGGCTCGGTGGAGCCGGGGGCGACCTTCGACTACCGGCTGGAGGTGACCAACGAGACCGGCACCGCCGTCCACCAGGTCGAGTTAGCCTTCACCCTCCCGGCGAGCCTCACCCTCCTCTCCGCCTCCGACGACGGAGAGACGGCCGGGCAACAGGTGCGCTGGACTCTCCTAGAACTGGCCGACGGAGCGACGGCGGCCCGAACCGTCACGGTGCAGGCCCCGTTGACCTATCTCACCCTCCAGGCAGGCGACTATACCGCCCAGGCCGCCGACTGGCCCCGGCCCGCCTTCGGCGCGCCGGTCCGCACCCGGGTGGAGGGAGGCGTGCTCCCGATCGGCACCGCCCGCACATTGATGGGCCGGCAGGTCACCGTGGAGGGAGTCGCCACGATGTACACCGGCGGCTACTACGCCGGCACGAACAACGCCAAGTTCTACCTCCAGGACAGGACCGGCGGCATCCAGATCCAATGCTTCGACGAGAACGGGGAGCCCCCCGTCGTGACCTTGGGCGACCGAGTGCGGGTCACCGGGGAGGTGGGGGTCTACCGCAACTCGGTGCAGATCGTGCCCAACTCTAATCCCGACGACGTGGTCATCCTAGGACAGACCGAGGTCCCGCCGCCCCAGGAGATGACGGTGGATCAGTTGCTGAACGACCCCACCGGGCCCGGGCGGCTGATCGCCGCCACAGGCCAGGCCACCCGCATCGAGGAGTTCACCTACAGCTACGAGATCGACCTGACGGACGAGATGGGCAACACCCTCCTGGTCTACGTGGATAAACTCACCGGGCTCGATCTGTCGGTGGAGGGGATGGACGTGGGCCACCGCTACACCATTGCCGGCATCGCCGAGATGTACGACCAGACGCTGGAACTCAAGCCCCGCATCCCGGCCGACCTGGTCCAGGTCCACCCGCCAGTATTGGCGATGACGGGGGACGCACCGGTCAACGCCCGTCCCGGCGCGGTCCTCCCCTATACCCTCACCGTCACCAACCACACCGACCACCCCTTTACCAACGTGGTCGTCACCAGCACGCTGCCGACCGAGAACGCGGCCCTGGCCGAGGTGGGAGACGAAGGCGTGCTCGCCGGTGATGTGCTGAGCTGGACCCTCCCCACCCTCCCCGCCGGACGGGCCGTCGGCCTCCACTTCGCCGTCACGGTGACCGGCCAGAGCGGCGTGGTCGCCCTCCCCTCCTACGCCGCCTGGGCCAGCGAGTGGCTCACCCACGAGACCGACCTGCCGCTCCTCACCTTCATCGGCGACACCGTCCCCATCTGGGCGGTCCAGGGGCCGGGACCTACCTCCCCCTACAAGCTGAAGCACCTGACCATCGAGGGCGTGGTCACCGGCGTCTTCCCCAACCTGGCAGGGTTCTGGGTCCAGGACCCCGCGCCAGACGACGATCCGGCGACCTCGGAGGGGCTCTTCATCTACATAGGCGAGCACCGGGTAGAGGTCGCGCCGGGCGACCGGGTGCGGGTCCACGGACGGGTGCGGGAGCGAGGGTCGCAGACGGAACTGCACATCGCCGCCCCGGAGGAGGTGGCGGTGCTGGAGCGGGGGCTGCCGCTGCCGGAGCCCACGTTGCTGGACCCACCGGCGGACGAGGCGGCGGCGGCGGCCGCCTACGAATCGCTGGAGGGCATGCTGGTGACGATCCCCGGCCCGGCGACGGCAGTGGGGCCGGTCAATCAGTACGGGGAGTACGCACTGGTGCTGGTGGAGCACGGGGTGGAGCGGGTGCTCCACGGCGACCCCGCAGGCTGGCTCATCCGGGTGGACGACGGCTCCCAGGTCCGCCATCAGGACGGCAGCACCCTCCCCTACGCCGTCCGCACGGGGGACCGGGTGGCCAGTCTGGCCGGGCCGCTGGCCTACACCTTCGGCAACTACAAGGTAGAGCCGCTGGCCCCCCCCGAGGTACTCACCACACCGCCGCCACCCCTCCCCCGCCTGCCGGAACCTGGCCCGGACGAACTCAGCGTCGCCACGTTCAACCTGGAGAACTTCTTCGACCCCCGCGACCCCCATCCGGTGAGCGACCCGCCCCGCCCCTCCCGCCGCCAGTACGAGTGGAAACAGGATCGGATCGCGGCGGCGATCCTGGCCCTGGGCGCGCCGACGGTGATCGGGATGCAGGAGGTAGAGAACGTGGGCGTGCTGGAGGACCTGGCGGCCCACCCAGACCTATCCGCCTACGACTACCGACCGGTGCTGATCGAAGGACCCAGCGGCCGGGGGATCGACGTGGGCTTCCTGGTGCGGGGGGACCGGGCGACGGTGGTGGGGGCCGGGCAGTACCAGGCCCCGGAGGGGCTCTTCAGCCGCCCGCCGCTGATGATAACCGCTACCGTCCGCACCTCGTCGGCGGGGGAGGTCACCCTGTACGCTATCGTCAACCACTTCATCTCCAAGGCGGGGGGAGAAGCGCTGACGGAGCCCCGCCGGGTGATGGAGGCGGAGTGGAACGCCCACCTGGTAGATCAGATCCTGGCGCGGGATCCGGGGGCCTACGTGGTGGTGCTGGGGGACCTGAACGATTACTACGAGTCGGCCCCGCTGCAAGCGCTCACCGAGGGAGACACCCCGGGCGGTCAACTGGTCCACGCCCTGGCGGGGGTGGAGCGGGATGAGCGGTACTCTTTTATCTACCAGGGCGTCTCCCAGCTCCTGGACCACATCCTGGTCACCCCATCGCTGGCAGAGCGGCTGGTGCGGGCCGAGGTGCTCCACATCAACGCCGACTACCCCCTGCCGGAACCGGACACCGCCGACCCCCACCGCTCGGCCGACCACGACCCGGTGGTGGCGGTATTTCACATAGGGCGGTAGGTGCAACGCACTTGGGAGCCGTTAAGAGGAGAATTGACCTTTATGCCCATCGGTGCTACAATTTCGAAAGAGGGACCTCCCGCGAATGGTCCAGGCTCCCGATTTCACGGTTGACGAGTTGATCTGCGTCTGCATCGCTCGCCAGTTGACCGACGGTGAGGTAGTCGCCCAGGGAATTGCAACACCGTTGGTGATGGCGGGCTACCTTTTGGCCAAGCACACCCACGCCCCCAACCTCCAGTTCGCCTCCGCCGTCAGCAACGCCCTGGTGCGCGACCCCGCCCCGCTGGGCCTGGCCCGGATAGAGGAACTCTGGTTGGACCGGGCGCTGCCCCCCGGATGCAGCTCCCCGACTGCGGAGGGATCGCCGACGTGACCACCTACCACGACCGGGTCTACCTCTACATCCCCCGCCGAGGGCTGTCTGACGGCCACGGGATCGGATTGAAGACCATACAGAAACAATTGAGAGGAGGTCTAGGATGATCAATATGGATCTCGACCGTGAGATTCCGGTGCTGGATTGGACCCCCCACCTGGCGGCCCGCACCCGGCGGATGAAGGGCTCGGCCATTCGGGAGCTCCTGAAGTTGACACAACAGCCGGATGTCATCTCCCTGGCCGGCGGGCTACCGGCCCCCGAGTTCTTCCCGCTCCGAGAGGTAGAGGAGGCCTGCCGCTATGTCCTCCAGCAAGACGGCCAGAAGGCCCTGCAGTACAGCCCCACCGAGGGGTATCTCCCCCTCCGGGAGTGGCTCGCCACCAGCATGCACAAGTACGGCGTGCCCGCCGTGCCCGCCAACGTGCTCCTCACCAACGGCTCCCAGCAGGCCCTGGACCTGATCGGCAAGGTCTTTATCAACCGGGACGACTACATCATCACCGGCCGGCCCACCTACCTGGGCGCCATCCAGGCCTGGAACGCCTACGGGGCCCGATACCACACCGTCAACCTGGACGACGACGGGATGGTGGTGGACGAGGTCGAGCACGCCTACGAGAAAGTCCTGGCCGAGTCCGGACGTCCCCCCAAGTTCGTCTACGTCCTCCCCAATTTCCACAACCCCGCCGGCACCACCCTCTCCTTGGAGCGGCGGGAGAAACTGGCAGAGGTCGCCACGCGGCTGGACCTTCCCATCGTCGAGGACGACCCCTACGGCCAGTTGCGCTACGAGGGGGAAGACCTGCCCCCCATCTGCACCTTCGTGCCGGAGCGGACTATGTACCTGGGGACCTTCTCCAAGACGCTGACCCCAGGGCTGCGGCTGGGATGGATTGTCTGCCCGGAGGTGCTGATGCAACGGTTCGTGACGGCCAAGCAAGGGGCCGACCTCCACACCGGCACCTTCGTCCAGTACGTCGCCAACGACATCTGCCAGCGCGGATTCCTGAAGCCCCACGTCCAGCGGCTCCGCCAGGTCTACAGGGAGCGGCGGGATACGATGCTGGAGGCGCTGGCGGAGTTCTGGCCCGAGGGGTGCTCCTGGACGCAACCCCAGGGCGGGCTTTTCCTCTGGGCCCGCGTGCCGGAGCCCATCAACACCACCGACTTCCTGGATCGGGCCCTGGAGGAGAAGGTAGCCTATGTGCCGGGGGTGAGCTTCTTCCCCAACCAGGATGGCGGCTTCAACGCGATGCGGCTCAACTTCTCCTACAGCCCCCCCGACGTCATCGTCGAGGGTATCCGACGGCTCGGGATCGCCCTCAAGAGGGAGTTGGGGGAGCTCTAAACGGCCCCCGCGCCGTTTGACACCCCCCCCTGCCTATGGTATAGTCACTTTGTTGTTGAGAGCGCCACGACCGCCGAAGGAGGAGGAATGAGCAGATCGCGCACGGACCTGCTGACAGAGCGCCTAAGAGACCTGCAGGCCAGCACGTCCGACGTGGAGGCCTCGGCCATCGTCAGCGTGGATGGCCTGATCATTGCTTCCTCCCTCCCTTCGGGAGTGGAGGAGGACCGGGTATCGGCGATGTCGGCGGCGATGCTCTCCCTGGGAGAGCGGATCGCCAGCGAACTGGGGCGAGGAGTGCTGGACCAGGTGTACATCAAGGGCGGCAACGGCTACATCGTCCTGACCGCCGTCGGCGAGGAGGCGGTCCTCACCGTCCTGGCCCGCTCCACCGCCAAACTGGGGCTGGTTTTCCTGGAGATGCGCCGTGCCGCGGAGGACCTGGAGAAGCTCATCTGATCCCAATCTCGCCGGGAAGGCACAATAGAGTGGGGAGGATCGCCCTCCGGCGGCCCTCCCCACCTCCCTTTATGGAGGGGGAACGCCGAGAACGCTGAAGAGTGCCCTCCGTGGCGGACCGTGAGTGTATCTGAAAGTGAAGAAGAAATGCGCAAATATGTCTTCTGCACAGGCGGGGTGCTTTCTAGCATCGGCAAGGGAGTCACCGCCGCCGCCATCGGCCGGGTGCTCAAGGCCCGCGGAGTGCGGGTCACCATCCAGAAGCTGGACCCCTACATCAACGTGGACCCGGGCACGATGTCCCCCTACCAGCACGGGGAGGTGTTCGTCACCGACGACGGGGCAGAGACCGACCTGGACCTGGGTCACTATGAGCGGTTCATCGACGAGAACCTGACGCGGGCCAGCAACGTGACCGCTGGCCAGGTCTACGCGGAGGTGATCGCCCGGGAGCGGCGGGGGGATTACCTGGGTGGGACGATCCAGGTGATCCCTCACATCACCGACGAGATCAAGCGGCGGGTGAGGCTGGTGGGGAAGGTGTCGGACGCCGAGGTGGTCATCGTGGAGGTGGGGGGCACCGTCGGTGACATTGAGGGGCTGCCCTTCCTGGAGGCGCTGCGACAGATGCGGCGAGACGTGGGCCGAGAGAACACCTTCTTCGTCCACGTCACCTTCCTGCCCTACATCGGCGCCACGGGGGAACTGAAAACCAAGCCCACGCAGCACAGCGTGCGGGAACTCCGCTCCATCGGCATCCAGCCGGACGTCATCGTGGCCCGGGCAGACCACCCGGTGGACCAGGCCCTCAAGGATAAGATCGCCCTCTTCTGCGACGTAGAACCCCAAGCGGTGGTCCCCCTGGTCACCGTCCCGGTCCTCTACGAGGTGCCGCTGGTGCTGGAGAAGGCAGGGCTGGGGAGCTTTATCGCCGAGCGGCTGGGCCTGGAAACAGGCCCGCCCGACCTGCAGGAGTGGCGGAAGATGGTGGAGGAGATCCGTCGTCCCAAGCCCCGCCTGCCCATCGCCATCGTCGGCAAGTACGTGCAACTGCACGATGCCTACATCAGCGTGCGGGAGGCCCTGCGGCACGCTGCCCTCTCCCTGGGCTACGATGTGGAGATCCACTGGGTGAGCTCAGAGGACCTGGAAAGCGACCCGAGGCGGGAACCGCTGGAGAGCGTGGCGGGAGTGGTCGTGCCAGGCGGCTTCGGCTATCGGGGCATCGAAGGAAAGATCGCCGCCGCCCGCTGGGCCCGCAACCAGCAGGTCCCCTACCTGGGCCTGTGCCTGGGCATGCAGGTGATGGTCATCGAGGCCGCCCGCCGGGCGCTGGGATCAGATGCGGCCAACTCCACCGAGTTCGACCCCCAGACCCCCCACCCGGTCATCGACCTGATGTCGGAGCAGCGGGAGGTGGTGGACTTGGGGGGGACGATGCGGCTGGGGCTGTACCCCTGCCGTTTGGTCCCCGGCACCCGGGCGGCCGAGGCCTATGGCGTCGCGGAGGTCCAGGAGCGACACCGACACCGGTTCGAGGTCAACAACCGGTTCCGTGACCTCCTGCAACAAGGGGGGCTGATCTTCAGCGGCCTCTCCCCCGACGGTCGTCTGGTGGAGATCGCGGAGGTGACGGGTCATCCCTTTATGGTGGGTAGCCAGTTCCACCCCGAGTTCCGCTCCCGCCCGACGCGGCCGCACCCTCTCTTCCGGGCCTTTGTCGCAGCGGCGGCGCGGAGGCGGGGCTGAGGCCCACCTTGCTAGAACCGTCCCGGCACAGTATAATCAACAATCGTCGGGTCGGCAGTCTCCCGGTGAAGTGCTGTTGTGCGCAAGCCCGCCCGGACGTGAACGTCCGGGCTCACAAACCAAGCCCTGCGGGCTGAAAGCCGGCCCCCGAAGGGGGCTTCGCCGACCGAGCCGGGCGGTTCGGCGCCCGGCGGGGTGGGCAGGCAGTACCAACGCTCAAGAGGGAGACAACCCAAACGTCCGAAAAGACATCAAGCGGTAGGGGCAAGGCACTGCCTTGCCCCATAACGGCCGGGTATGCCCGGAAGGACATCAGGCCCCCTCCCCGGCCACAGGGGAGGGACCGGAGAGGGGGGCCGTAGGAACCCCCAATGCCCCAAAAGCATCACCACAGGCTGTGAATCCGCCCACGCGACCGGCCCTGCGTTCGCATCAAGGTCTCCCCCAACAC
>DQUX01000344.1 GCA_015662065.1 Anaerolineales bacterium
CACCTGGACCCCTCTGCCGCCCACCCCGGCCGAGGGACCGGGCGAACCCGGAAGCCCGCTGGGGCTGCTCTGCGGCCTGCAGGCGATAGCCGTGGCGCTGGGCCTCTACCTGGCCCTGCGGCGAGGCCGTCCGTAGGACAGCGCTGGTCATCTCGGACGGAAGTGGTATAATCCCGCCGATGGACGCTGCCGTCGGGTGGCCCGTGCACGTGGCCATAAACGCCCATCTGCTCTCCGGCGACCCTTCCTACCGGAGCGCAGGTGTTCACCAATACATCTACCACCTCCTGGCATACCTGCCGGAGGCGGGATGCCGGGTTACCGCACTCCTGGGGCCGACAGGCACGCCGCCTGGTGGAGCCGTACAGACGATCCGCAGCCGCTGGCCCACCGGCCGACCGGCAGCGCGGGTGGTGTGGGAACAACTAGTACAGCCGTGGGCGCTCCGGCGGACAGGGGCAGACCTGGCCCACGGGCCGGTCTTCGTCGGGCCGCTGGTCGCTCCCTGCCCCCTCGTCGTCACCGTCCACGACCTGAGCTTCCTCCGCTTCCCCCACCTCTTCCGCCCCGCCAACCGACTCTACCTGACCCTCCTCACCCGGGCCTCCGTCCGCCGGGCGCGGCGGGTCATCGCTGTCTCCACCCACGCCGCCGAGGAGACCACGCAGCTCCTGGGCGTTAGCCGGGGGAAGGTAGACGTCGTCTATCATGGGGTGGATCCCAAGTTCAGACCGCTCCCCCCCGACGAGGTGCGCGCCTTCCGGGCCCACAAGGGGCTGCCAGACCGGTTCGTCCTCTACGTGGGGACGCTGGAGCCGCGCAAGAACCTGGTCCGGTTGATCGAGGCTTTCGCCCGCCTCCGGGAGCCGGGGCTGAGGCTGGTGCTGGTGGGAGGGCGCGGCTGGTACGATCAGGAGGTCTTCGCCTGCGTGGAACGATTGGGACTGCAGGAGAGGGTGGTCTTCCCCGGCTACGTGCCGGCGGAGCAGCTCCCCCTCTGGTACAACGCGGCAACGGCCTTCGCCTACCCCTCCCTCTACGAGGGATTCGGCATGCCCGTGGTGGAAGCCCAGGCCTGCGGCCTGCCCGTGCTGACCTCCGATCGCTCTTCCCTGCCGGAGGCGGCCGGAGAGGGGGGGATGCCGGTGGACCCGTACGACGTGGCAGCGATCGCCGCCGGGCTGCACCGGCTGCTGACCGACGAAGCCCTGCGCGAGACGCTCCGCCAGCGCGGTCTGGCCCACGCCTCCCATTTCACCTGGCAGAAAACCGCTGCCGAGACCATCGCCGTCTACCACCGGGCAGTGAGCGGGGATAGAGGGCAATGAACCGAAACGGACAGCGGGCACCCCGGTGGGCCGTCGCCGTGGATGTCGCCACCATCGCGGCGGGGTTCGCCGCCGGCTACTGGATGCGGTACGAACTCCGCTGGTTCCTGGACGTCGCCTACGATGCCCCTCTCTCCGCCTACGCCCCCTTCCTGATCCTCTACGTGCTCCTCCTCCCCCTCTTCTTCGTGATGGACGGCGTGTACCGCCACTGGCGGGGCTCTTGGATGGAGCAGATGTACCGCATCGTCAACGCCACGACGAAGATGACGGTGCTGATGCTGGCCATCACCTTCGTCTTTCGCCCCCGGGTCTATTCCCGCGTGATGCTGGTCGAGGTGGGCATCCTCACCATCCTGCTGATGGGCCTGGTGCGAGCGGCGGAAGGGGTGCTGGTCGCCCGCCTCCGCGCCCGAGGGATCGGCGTGAGCCGGGTCATCATCGTCGGTGCGGGGGAGGTGGGGCGGACGGTGATGCGCACCATCGTCGCCCAACCGGAGCTGGGCTACCGGGGCATCGGCTTTGTGGACGATAACCCCCAAAAGGGCCACACCGACATCGGCCCCTTCAAGGCCCTCGGCCCCCTGGAGAACCTCTCCACGGCCATCGAACAGGAGCGGGCAGACGAGGTGATCATCACCCTGCCGTGGATGTACCACCGCAAGATCATGTCCATCGTCCGGGAATGTGAGCGACGGCGGATGCGGGCCCGCATCGTGCCCGACCTGTTCCAGATGAGCCTGAGCCAGGTGGACGTGGAGGACCTGGGGGGCGTGCCCCTCATCGGCGTGCGGGAGATCTCCATCAGCAAGGGGGCACTGCTGGTCAAACGGGCGATGGACGTGGTGGGGGCGGCGCTGGGGCTCACGCTGGGCGCGCCGTTGCTGGCCCTCATCGCCCTGTCCATCCGGCTGGACAGCCCCGGCCCTATCATCTTCCGTCAGGCGCGGGTCGGCCTGGGAGGGCAGCGGTTCCAGATGTACAAGTTCCGCTCCATGCACCAGGGAGCCGAGGAAGAACAAGAGGCCCTCTCCGGCATGAACGAGGCCGACGGCCCCATCTTCAAAATCCGCGCCGACCCCCGCCTGACCCGTGTGGGCCGTTTCCTGCGCCGGACCAGCCTGGACGAGCTGCCGCAACTGGTGAACGTCCTGCGGGGGGAGATGAGCCTGGTCGGGCCGCGCCCGCCCCTCCCCTCGGAGGTGGAAAGGTACAGAGAGTGGCACAAGAAGCGATTGGAGGCCCCCCCGGGGATGACCGGCCTCTGGCAGGTCAGCGGCCGCAGCCGCCTCTCTTTCGACGAGATGGTCCTGCTGGACATCTACTACATCGAGAACTGGTCACCCTGGCTCGATTTCAAGATCCTGGTGCGCACCGTGCCCAAGGTGCTCTTAGGCGAAGGAGCCTATTGAGATGGTAAAGTTCCAACTGAACGACGAGGAGAGAGAAGAGCTTACCGCTTTCCTTCAGGACCTGGTCCGCATCCCCAGCCCCCCCACCCAGGAGGGCCCACTGGCGGAGCGCATCGTGACAGAGATGGAACGGCTGGGCCTCCGCGACGTACGGGTAGATCGGATCGGCAATGTGATCGGCTGGGTGGGCGCAGACGCCGGACCGGTCCTGATGCTCAACGGCCATATGGACACGGTGGGTGTGAGCAACGCCGAGGCCTGGACCCACGACCCCTTCGGCGCACAGATCGAGCAAGACCGGCTCTACGGCCTGGGAGCCTGCGATATGAAGGGGGGGCTGGCAGCGATGGTCTACGGAGCCCGCCTGCTCCGCCGGGCCGGGTTGCCCGCAGGAGGCCGGGTGGTGGTGGCCTGCGTGGTCCAGGAGGAGCCCTGCGAAGGGCTGGCCAGCCGGGTGCTGATCGAGGAGGAGGGAGTGCGCCCCGATGGGGTCCTGATCGCCGAACCGTCCGATCTCCAGGTCGCCCGGGGGCAGCGAGGCCGGATCGAGCTGCAGGTGACCACCTATGGCCGCTCCGCCCACGCCTCCCAGCCCGAGCTAGGGGAGAACGCCATATACACCGCCGCCCGGCTGGTCTTCGGCCTGGAATTGCTGGCCGACCAACTGGCGAAAGACCCCTTCCTGGGCCAGGGCACTCTGGCCGTGACCGACATCCAGAGCGAGGCCGGCAGCCGCAACGCCGTCCCCTACCGGTGCGACCTGATCATAGACCGCCGCCTGACTCTGGGGGAGACCGAAGCCACCGCGTTGGCGGAGATCCAACGGACGATCGCCCGGGAGGGGGTCCACGCCGACGTGCAGGTGACCGAGTACACCGCCGCCAGCTACACCGGCTACCCGTGCCGCGCGCGGGAGTTCTACCCCCCCTGGGTCATTGAGGAGGATCACCCCCTGGTAGCCGCGCTGGTGCGGGCGACCCGGGCTCAATTGGGGCGGCGACCCCAGGTGGGGTACTGGAACTTCTCCACCGAGGGGGCCTACACGGCGGGCGTCGCCGGCATCCCTACCGTGGGCTTCGGCCCCGGCGACCCCCGCCAGGCCCACACCGTCGACGAGTCGGTCTCCCTGAAGGACGTCTGCTCCGCCGCCGAGGTCTACGCCCGGCTGGCGGTGGAGCTCCTGACGCCTGACGTCTGATGTTTGACGGGAGGAGACAACCAGTGGAGATCGCCCCCCAGGTAGCCCAGGCCCTCGCCAACGGCGCTCCGGTGGTGGCGTTGGAATCGGCCCTCGTCACCCACGGGCTTCCCCGGCCAGCCAACCTCCGGGTAGCCCGCCGGCTGGAGTCCGCGGTCCAGGAGGAGGGAGGCGTGCCGGCCACCATCGCCCTGCTGGAGGGAATCGCCCACGTGGGGCTCTCCCCCGCCCAACTGGAGCGACTGGCGGGGGAGTCCGCCCCGGCCAAGGTGAGCCTGCGGGACCTGCCCGCCGTCCTGGCCCAGGGCCGCACCGGCGGGACGACCG
>DQUX01000346.1 GCA_015662065.1 Anaerolineales bacterium
ACCCCGGCCTGCTGGCTCGGGTGCCGGTGGTGATCAAGATCTCCAACTGGCCCCCCCAGTACGTGCGGCCTCAGGCCGGCATCAACAGCGCCGACCTGATCTTCGAGCACTACAACGAGGGATGGTTCGCCACCCGATGGACCGGCGTCTACCTGGGGAGGGACCCAGCACGGGTGGGGCCGGTGCGTAGCGGCCGCCTGATCGACCTGGAGATCCCGGCCATCTACAAGGGGGTCCTGGCCTGCTGGGGCTTCAGCGACGGGGTTCTCGCCCTCTTTCGGGATTCAGACCTCTACCCCGACCGCGTCGTCTCCTACAGCCTGCCGGAGACCCTCGACCCGGACCCCTTCTATCGTGACGAGAGCCGGGATGTGCCCCTGGAGCACACGGGATACACCGACCCGGCCCGGGTGCGGGCCTGGGCAGAGGCCCACGGCGTGAGCGGCCGGCAGGACCTCTCGGGGATGGTCTTCTCCGAGGAACCGCCGGCCGAGGGGGAGCCAGCGACCTACATCCACATCCCCTGGCGCGACCTGAACGCGGAGTGGCGCTACGACGAGGCCACCGGGCGCTACCTCCGCTGGTCCGATGGGACCCCTCACATCGACGCCCTCGACGGTCGGCAACTGGGCGCGGCCAACGTGGTGGTGCTCTACGTCCCCCAATGGGACACCGACATCGTCGAGGACCCCTACAGCGGCGCCCTCTCGATCCAGTTCGCCCTCTGGCACTCCAACCGGGCCATCATCTTCCGCGACGGCGTGCGGATCGATGGTTTCTGGCAGCGATGGGAGCGGTGGGATATGCTAACGCTGACGGACAGGGAGGGAAACCCGATCCCGCTGAAGGTCGGCAACACCTTCTTCGAGGTCATCCCCCCGGAGGGACTGGAGGTCGTAGTTGAGCCGATGAAAGGGGCCAGGCCGCGGCTGCGCCAGGTGACCGCGACGGTCGTCCCTCCCTTCGCCCCTGCCAGACCCGCCAGAGGAGGGGGAAACGGGACGGGGGAAGGGCTGTGTTCATACGCCTCCGTGGTCTATTCCAGCAGCAGGACCTCCACCATCTCCCCCGCCGGCAGGTGGTCTGCCTCCTCAGGGACAACCGCCAGGCCGTCGGCCTGCACCAGCGAGCTGAGGATGCCGGAGCCCTGGTCGCCGGTGAGCGTCGCCTCCAGCCCTTCCTCCGTCTTCCGCAGCCGCACCCGCAGGTAGTGGCGGCGGCCGTCCTTGCGGGTGATGGGCTCGGCCAGGCGGGCGCGCACGGTGGGCCACGGCCAGTCGGTGAAGCCCTGCATCTTCAGGATGGCCGGGCGGGCGAAGAGGGCGGTGCTGATCATCGCCGCCACCGGATTGCCCGGCAGCCCCAGCAGCGGTATGCCGCCCACCACCCCAAACGCCAGCGGTCGTCCCGGCTTCATATTCAGCGACCAGAAGCGCATCTCCCCCTCGGCCGCCAACACCCGCTTCACCAGGTCGAAATCCCCCACCGAGACCCCCCCGGAGGTGATGATGAGGTCGGCTTCCCGGACCAGCGCCTCTTGTATCCCCTGCCGGACCAGGGCCTCTTCGTCGCGGGCTGCCCCCAGGAGGAGCGGCACCCCGCCGTACCGACGCACCTGGGCCGCGACGGTGTAGGAGTTGGCGTCCCGGATCTGCCCCGGACCGGCGACCTCCCCAGGAGGTACCACCTCGTCGCCGGTGGCCAGGATGGCGACGCGGGGGCGGCGGACCACCGCCACCTCCGTCCGCCCGACCGCCGCCAGCATCCCGATCTCCTGGGGTCGCAGGAACTCGCCCGGCTTGAGCACCTCCTGCCCGGCGCGCACGTCCTCCCCCGCCGGCCGGACGTTTCTGCCGGTTCGATACCCCTTCAGCACCTCGACCCATTCGCCGTCGAGACGGGTGTCCTCGAAACGCACCACGGTGTCTGCCCCTGGGGGGACCGGTGCACCGGTCATGATGCGGACCGCCGTCCCAGGCTCCACCCGCGCCTCCCCCAGGTGGCCGGCGGCGACCTGCCCCACCACCCGCAGCCGGGCGGACGGCTCGGCCACGTCTGCCCCCCGAACCGCGTAGCCGTCCATCGCCGCGTTGGTCAGCGGGGGAATGTCCCGGTCGGCCACCACCGGTTCGGCCAACACCCGGTCGGTCGCCTCCAGGATCTCCACCCGCTCCGACTCCAGCATCCGCACCGTCGCTAGAATGCGCTCCAGCGCCTCTTCCACGCTCAGGACCGGCCGTGATCTGTCAGGCATGCTCCTCCTCGTGGTGATGTTCGGTATCCACCCCCCGGGCCATCCGCACCGCGTGGGGGAGGATGGGGATCAGGACTTCCATCCCCTCCCGCACCGCCTTCGGGCTGCCCGGCAGGTTGATGATGAGGGTCCGCCCCCGCAGACCGGCCGTCCCTCGGGAGAGCACCGCCAACGGGGTGCGGCGGTACCCCTCCATCCGCAGCACCTCCGCCAGCCCCGGCGCCTCCCGCCCGACCACCGCCCGGGTCGCCTCGGGGGTCCGATCGCGGGGGGTGAACCCCGTCCCCCCCGTGGTCAGCACCAGGTCCAGCTCCAAATCGTCCGCCAGGTGGATCAGCGCCCGCCGGATCTCGTCCGGCTCGTCCGGCACAATGGTCTGAACAACCACCTCCGCGCCGATACCTCGCAGGAGGTCGGCCACCAGGGGGCCGCTCCGGTCCTCCCGCTTCCCGGCATATCCCTTGTCGCTCACCGTCACAACCGCTGCTCGAATCTGCATCCGCCTCCGCTCCGCACCTGGTGAATTCCATTATACTGCCCAGAGACAGGATGGCAACCGACCTATCTACCGCTCTGGCCGAAGTGGGGTATAATCCGCCCGGAGGTGAAGAATGGCTCAAGAGGTCGTGCTGGACGGAGAGCATCTTACGCTGGAGCAGGTGATCGCCGTGGCGGACGGGGCGCGGGTCGTTCTGGGTGAGGAGGCCCGGCGGCGGATCGAGCGGGCCCGCGCCGGGGTCCTGCGGGTTATGGAGCGAGGGGAGGTGGCCTACGGGATCACCACCGGTTTCGGGGCCTTCAAGGATCGCATCATCCCCCCCAACCAGGTGACGGCCCTGCAGCGGAACCTGGTCCGCAGCCACGCGGCGGGGGTGGGCCGGCCGCTGGACCAGCGGATGACGCGGGCGATGATGGTCATCCGCACCAACACCCTGGCCCGGGGCCACTCCGGGGTCCGGGTAGAGGTGGTGGAGACGCTCTTGGCGATGCTCAACCGAGGGGTCCATCCGGTCGTGCCGGGGGTCGGTTCGTTGGGAGCCAGCGGCGACCTGGCCCCCCTGGCCCATCTGGCGCTGGTGCTCATCGGCGAGGGGGAGGCCCTTTATCGAGGCGAATGGCTCCCGGGCGGGGAGGCGATAGCCCGGGCCGGCCTCCGGCCACTGGTGCTGGAGGCCAAGGAGGGGCTGGCGCTGGTCAACGGGACGGCGATGACGACGGCGCTGGCCGCCCTGGCCGTCTACCGGGCCGAGAACCTGCTGCAGGTGGCGGACATAGCCGGCGCCCTCAGCCTGGAGGCCCTCCGTGGCACGGTCTCCGCCTTCGATGCGCGCATCCACGCCGTCCGTCCCCACCCCCACCAGGCGGCCTGTGCGGCCCACCTGCGGGAGCTGCTGGAGGGCAGCACCTTCATCCGGGGGCACGACCCCCACCACATCCAGGACGCCTACAGCCTTCGGTGTATGCCCCAAGTCCACGGCGCGGTGAGGGATGCCGTGGCAGTGGCCCAGGAGCGGGTGGGGGTGGAGTTGAACGGCGTCACCGACAACCCGCTTCTCTTCTTCGACGAGGAGGGGGAGCCGGTGATCCTCTCCGGCGGGAACTTCCACGCTGAGCCGGTGGGTCTGGTGATGGACTTCGTGGCCCTGGCGTTGGCGGAGCTGGGCAACATCAGCGAGCGCCGGACGGCACGGATGATGGACCCCGCCTGCAGCGGCGGACTGCCGCCGTTCCTGACCCGCCACGGCGGGCTGGAGAGCGGGCTGATGATCGCCCATTACACGGCGGCGGCGCTGGCCTCGGAGAACAAGGTCTGGGCCCATCCAGCCTCCGTCGATACCATTCCCACCTCCGCCAACGTGGAGGATCACGTGAGCATGGCGCCCACAGCGGCCCACCACTGCCATCGGGCGCTGGACAATCTGGAGCGGATCCTGGCCGTCGAGCTGCTGTGCGCCGCGCAGGGGGTGGACTTCCGGCGGGAGGCGTTGGGAGGGGACGCGCGGCTGGGCCGGGGCACCCAGGTCGCCTACGACCTGATCCGCGCTCAGGTTCCCTTCCTGGAGCACGACGTCCCACCCGCTCCATATATCGAGACGTTGGCCGAGTTGGTTGGGAGCAGCACGCTGGCGGCGGTGTGAGGGCGTGTCCTTGCTTCACAAATCCGCCGTTCTGTGTTAGAGTACGGTTTGGCCTCGGCCACTTTGTGGCCTGAGGAAAACCGGGGTGAATCCCCTTATCGAGGTGCAGCCATAGAAGAAGTACGTCCATACCTGACCATCATCGTCCCGGCCTATAACGAGGAGCGCCGCCTGCCGACGACCCTGCCCCAGGTGGCATCGTTTGCCGAGGCCCAGAGCTATCCGGTGGAGGTGTTGGTAGTGGATAACGCCAGCACCGACCGCACACCTGAGATCGTCCGCGCCCTGACGGCCGAACACCCCATCATCTCCCTCCTCCACCAGCCCGTCCGGGGCAAGGGAGCAGCGGTGCGGAAGGGCATGCTGGAGGCGAGAGGTGACTTCCTTTTCATCTGCGACGCGGACCTGGCGATGCCCATCCATCAGGTGGAACGGTTCCTCCCCCCCGCCCTCTCCAACTACGACGTCGCCATCGGCTCCCGGGAGGCCCCCGGCGCGGCGCGCTACAACGAGCCCTGGCACCGCCATCTGATGGGCCGGGTCTTCAACCTGCTGGTGCGGCTGCTGGCAGTGCCCGGCATCCAGGACACCCAGTGTGGGTTCAAGTGTTTCCGCCGGGAGGTGGCGCAGGACCTGTTCACGACCCAGGTTCTGGACGGCTGGGCCTTCGATGTGGAGGTGCTGTACATAGCCCAGCGCCGGGGCTATCGGGTCGTCGAGGTGCCGATCGACTGGTACTACGGGGAGGGCAGCCGGGTGAGCCCCCTGCGGGACTCGCTGAACATGGTGCAGGAGGTGTTCCGCATCCGCCGCAACGGCCGCGCCGGCCTCTATGATAGATAGTTTCCGGTTCCGGGTTTTAGCTCTCATGTTGCCTGTGAAGCAGATCTGGAACCTGGAACTTGAAGCCTGAAACCCGAAACCTGAAACCCAAATGCTGCCCAACCTTCAAGAGGAACTGCATCTCCTCGCCGCTGGCTACACCCGCGTGGCCGGGTTGGACGAGGCGGGGCGGGGCGCGTGGGC
>DQUX01000045.1 GCA_015662065.1 Anaerolineales bacterium
ACCAGCGGCGGCGCCAACCGGCGCGCGCGCCACGCCCCCACCCCTGCCTCCCGGTCCTCGATGACGCAACCATCCCCCTCGGGGCTGACCCGGGCGGCGCGGGCGGGGACCCTCTGCCCATCGGGCGGGGTGAACTGGCCGAAGCAGACTGTCCCTCCTTCCGTCTGTACCACGGCCACGTAGAGGTGGCCGGGGACGCTGACCACCGTCCATCCGGTCGCCGCTCCCATCGGTCTCCGCCCCCAGCTGCGGTCCCGGGAGCAGAGGAGCCCGCCCGTCCACGTCTCCGGGCCGACCCGCAGCCGGCCGTCCAGCCGGCCGTCCTGCTGGACCTGCTGGTAGGGGCCGAAGCGGTAGGGGGTGGGGTCACCGCTGGCGGTGAAGGTCAGGTTCAGCACGGCCTCCGCTGCCATCCCCCCCTTCACTCCCTGCACGGCCCCCTGAAAGAGACAGCGCCAGGCCCGCCAAGGCTCCAGGCAGGTCAGGCGCAGGGAGGGGCCGGAGGCGTCGGTGGCGGGAGCGTCTGAGAGGGGGGCGCGCTGCTGGTGGGACCAGGCCCGTCCGCCCGCGCGCAGGGCCACCAGCTCCAGGATCCCCTCCCGGTCGAAAAGCGTCCGTATGAAGCCAAAGACACTCCCGTCCGGGGAGGTGAACTGGAAGTAGAACGCCTCGTGCTCGCCGGGCTCAAGGGTATGACGGTGGTCGTCCTCAGGGACAAGACGGAAAGGCATTACAGGCAGGGATTATGCATCGGTTTGGGCGTAAAGTCAAGTGGACATTCGTTCCCATTCGTGATTGAATTTTCAGACACGCTCTAACGCCCCCACCTCCATCAGAGAAGCCCCCGCCGGGGGCGGGGGCTTCTTTCAAGGCGTGATGGCCGGTTGGGGTTAGACCCAGCCGCGGAGCTTGCAGGCTTCGGCCACGCGGCTCACGGCGACGATGTAGGCGGCCATTCGGTTGTGGACCTGGTACTGCTGCGCCGTCTCGTGCACGGCGTGGAAGGCAGCGGTCATCTTCTTGTCCAGCCGCTGGTGGACCGTCTCCAGGTCCCAGTAGTAGTCGTAGGCGTTCTGGACCTGCTCGAAGTAGGAGACGGTCACGCCGCCGGCGTTGCACAAGAAGTCCGGGATGACGTAGACGCCGTTCTTGTGGAGGATCTCATCGGCCTCCGGCGTGGTGGGGCCGTTGGCCAGCTCTGCTACGATCTTGGCCTTGATCCGGTCGGCGTTGGCGGAGGTGATCTGGTTCTCCAGCGCGGCCGGGATCAGCACCACCACGTCCAGCTCCAGGAGCTCGGCGTTGGTGATGTTCTCAGCGCCGGGGAAGTCGATCACCGAGCCGGTCTTCTGCTTATGGGCGATCACCGCCTCGGCGTCCAGGCCGTCGGGGTTGTAGATGCCGCCCTTGGAGTCGGAGACGGCTACGACCTTGAGGCCCAGGAGCTCCACACCCAGGATGTGGGCGAACTGGCCGGCGTTGCCGTACCCCTGGATGGCGGCGGTGGCGCCCTTCAGCTCGATCCCCAGCACTTTGCCCGCCTCGCGGGTGCAGTACATCCCGCCGCGGGCGGTGGCGTCGCCCCGGCCCTGGGAGCCGCCCAGGGGGATGGGCTTGCCGGTGATGACGCCGGGGACGTTGTATCCGCGCATAAAGGAATACTCGTCCATCATCCAGGCCATGATCTGCGGCGTGGTGTAGACGTCGGGGGCGGGCACGTCGACCTCCTCGCCGATGATCTTCCCGACCTGGCGGATGTAGGCCCGGCTGAGTCGCTCCAGCTCCCTCTGAGACATCTCCTTGGGGTTGCAGATGATGCCGCCCTTCCCGCCGCCCAGAGGGATGTCGACCACGGCGGTCTTCCAGGTCATCCAGGCGGCCAGGGCGCGGACGGTGTCGATGGTCTCCTCGGGGTGATAGCGGATGCCGCCCTTCGTCGGCCCGCGGGCGTCGTTGTACTGGACGCGGAAGCCGTGGAAGATCTTGACGGCGCCATCGTCCATGCGCACCGGCAGGGTGACATGCAGCTCGCGCAACGGCCACCGCAGCAGCTCATGGGTCGCTGGGTCCAGGCCCATGATCTCCGCGGCCTGGTCTAACTGCTTCTGCGCGATGGCAAAGGGGTTCAACTCTTCGGACATATGTTTTCCTCCCTGTGATAAATGGTCTCGGTTTGCTCTCAGGCCCTCTACAAACTTCGTTCATCCTCTCAACCGATACTCCCTCCTGACGTCCTTGGGGCGCATTTCAGTTCGGGGCGGACGGTCCCCTCACGCCCTCGTGGATCACGGATCGGACGGGGTTCCTCTCCTGATTCGCGCCAGGCGACATTGTAACATGCTATCTGGGGGAAGGCCAGTGACGAATAACACCCCGGCGCCGTGACAGCCCTCAACGTTGTCCGCGCCGGGTCTCCAGCGTCTCGCGCAACAGTGCCCGCACCATCTGGGGGTTGGCCCGCCCTTGGGTGGCCTTCATCACCTGCCCCATCAACCAGCCGACCACCTGTTCCTTGCCCTTCAGGTACTGGGCCACCTGGGCGGGGTGTTCGTCCAGGACCTGCTCGATGACCAGCCGGAGGTTCGCCTCGTCGGAGATCTGGGCCAGCCCTTTCTCCTCGATGATCCGGCGGGCGTCGTGGCCGGTGGCGACCATCTCCTCCAGGACCTGTCGCCCGGTGTTCAGGTTCACCGCCCCTGTCTGCACCATCTCGATCAACTCCACCAGCATCTGGGGGGAGACCGGGAGCTCGCCGACCCCCTTCCCGGTCTCTTTCATCAACCGGAAGAGGACGCCGGTGACCCAGTTGGCGAGGGTCTTGGGGTCGACTTTCCCCAGCACCGCCGCCGCTTCGTAGTAATCGGCCACCTCCTTATCGGCCACCAGCAGGCCGGCCTCGAAAGCTCCCAGGCCGTGCTCGGCGACGAACCGGGCCCGGCGGGCGTCGGGGAGCTCCGGGAGTTGCCCGCGCAGCTCGTCCACCCATTCCCGGCTCACCTCCAGCGGAGGCAGGTCTGGCTCGGGGAAGTAGCGGTAGTCGTGGGCATATTCCTTGGTCCGCTGGACATAGGTGACCCCCCGCGCCTCGTCCCAGCCCATCGTCTGTTGCACCACCTGGCCGCCGGACTCCAGCACCTCGATCTGGTGGGCGATCTCGTAGGCCACGGCCCGGGCCAGCGCGCGGAAAGAGTTGAGGTTCTTGATCTCGTGGCGCGGGTTCAGCCCGGCGGAGCCCGCGGGCCGCACACTGACGCTGGCCTCGAACCGCATCACGCCCTTTTCCATATCCCCCGAGTTGACGCCCAGGTAGACCAGGATCTGGCGCAGCTTGGTGGCGAAGGCCCGCACCTCCTCGGCGGAGCGCATGTCCGGCTCGGTGACGATCTCGATCAGCGGCACGCCGGCCCGGTTGAAGTCCACCAGGCTCGCGTCCCCCACGTGGTACAGCTTGCCCGTGTCCTCTTCCAGGTGGACGTTGTTGATGCGGATGCGCCGGGGGCCTGCCTCGGTCTCGATCTCCAGGTAGCCGTCCACCGCCAGGGGCAGGCTGTGCTGGGAGATCTGGTAGCCCTTGGGGAGGTCGGGGTAGAAGTAGTTCTTCCTGGAGAAGCGGGTGATGGGGTTGATCCTGCAGTGAAGTGCCAGCCCGGTGAGGATCGTCATCTCGACCGCCCGCCGGTTGATGACCGGCAGCGTGCCGGGCATGGCGGTGCAGACCGGGCAGACGTAGGTGTTGGGCGGGAGGTCGCCGGTATCCTCCACCACCGGGCAGGAGCAGAACATCTTGGAACCGGTGTGGATCTGGGCGTGGACCTCCAGGCCGATGACGGGCTCGTACTCCATTCAGGTCCTCCGCAGGGGCGCAGGGCCACCGCTCAGGCCGGCTTGCCACAATAGGGCTTCGGACATCTGTCGTGCCCGCAGGGCCAGGAGGGGGCGGGCGGCATCCAGAGGCCAGTGCCGCTGCCAGGCCAGGATCTCCCGTTGCGCCGCAGCCAAATCTGGATGGAGCGCCGGAGGGGTGTGGGGAGCACTCCACTCGATGAGCAGAGCAGCCTCCCTCTGTTGGCGTGTAGCAGGCTCTTGGATGATGTGGATCACTCCCTAGTCTCCCCGTGTCATTGGTCGGAACCAGAGGTGTGCTCTTACCCGTGTCTCCTCACAAACCTCCGCATCCGCTCCAGCGCCTCCTCGATCTTCTCGTAGGCGGTAGCGTAGGAGCAGCGGACGTGGCCCTGGCCGGCCTCCCCGAAGGCGCTGCCGGGGACCACGGCCACCTTTTCCTCCTGGAGCAGCCGCTCGGCGAAGGCGTTTTCGTCCATCCCGGTGACGGCGATGGAGGGGAAGGCGTAGAAGGCCCCCTGCGGCTCCACACAGGTCAGCCCGATCTCGTTGAGGCCGCCCACGATGAGGCGGCGACGGCGGTCGTACTCGGCCCGCATCTCCTGCACATAGGGTTCCCCCTCCTCCAGCGCGGCCAGGGCGGCGTATTGAGAGGCGGTGGGGGCGCACATGATGGTGTACTGATGCACGCGACGCATCATCCCCAGGATCTCCGCCGGTCCGGCGGCGTACCCCACCCGCCAGCCGGTCATCGCGTAGGCTTTGGAGAAGCCCATCAGCAGGATGGTGCGGCTGTACATCCCCGGCAGGCTGGGGAAGCAGACGTGGGCGGTGTCGTAGACCAGCCGGTCGTACAGTTCATCGGAGATGACCAGCAGGTTGTGCCGCTTGACCACGGCGGCGATCTCGTTGAGCCGCTCCCGGCTCATCGTCGCGCCGGTGGGATTGTTGGGGTAGCCCAGGAGGACGGCCTTGGTCCGTTCGGTGATCGCCGCCTCGATCTCCTCCGCTGTCACCTGCCACTCGTCCTCCGCGCGGGTCGGCACCGTCACCGGCACCCCCCCGGCGAAGGTCACCTCCGGCGCGTAGGAGACGAAACAGGGCTCGGGGATGATCACCTCATCCCCGGGATCGAGGGTGGCGGCGCAGGCCAGGTAGAGGGCCTCGGAGACCCCCACGGTGATGAGGACCTCGCTGGCGGGGTTATAGGTCTGGCCGTAGAGCCGGTCCAGGTGGTCGGCGATGGCCCGGCGCAGTTCCATCAGCCCGGAGTTGGAGGTGTAGTGGGTCTCCCCTCGCTGGAGGGACGCCATCCCGGCCCGCAGGATGGGCTCCGGGGTGACGAAGTCCGGCTCGCCGATCCCCAGGCTGATGACGTCCTCCATCGTCGCGGCGATGTCGAAGAAGCGACGGATGCCGGAGGGGGGGACAGAGGCAGTGCGTTCACTGACGAAGTTTCGTACACGGCGCATTGGTTGCTCCTTCTTGCACACTTGCACACTCTACAGCTCCAGCGAGCGCAAGTAAGCGACCAGGTCTTCTTGCCATTCCTCCCGTCGCAGGGCCGCCTCGATGCAGGCCTTCAGGTGGCGGAGGGGGTCGCCGGCGGGCAGCCACTTCCCCTCGATGGGCTGCACGATGACGGAGGAACGGGCGGCCAGTCGGTCCACCGCGTCCGCCAGCCACAGCTCTCCTCCCTTCCCCGGCTCCAGGGTGTCCAGCACGTCGAACAGCTCGGGGGTGAAGATGAAGTGGCCGATCTGGACCCAGTTGGAGGGGGCGGTGCCGGGTGCGGGTTTCTCGACGATACGCGCCATCTCGCTCTTTGATCCGGGCTTGAAGGCGATGCAGCCGTAGAGATGGGTCTCCTCATCCGGCACCGTCTGGCTGGCGACGGCGGCCGCCGGCCGGTGCGCGTGGAATGCGTCCAGCATCTGTTTTGGCACAGGGACGTCGGCCAGGATGATGTCGTCGCCGAACATGTAGTAGAAGGGCTCGCCGGGGGTGAGCCAGGGCCGGGCGGCCAGGGCGGGGGACGCGTTGCCGTAGGGCAGGCTCTCCGGCTGGCGGACGAAGATGATGTCGGCCAGGCGGGAGATGCGCCGGACCGCCTGCAGGAGGTCCAGCTTGCCCGCCGCCTCCAGATGGCGCTCCAGGTCGGGGGTGGGGGCGAAGTGGTGCTGGACCGCTTCTGCAGCGCCCCGCACGACGACGATGACCTCGGTGATGCCGGCGGCGACCAGCTCCTCGACATGGTGCTGGATCAGCGGGACCCCGGCGATGGGGATCATCTCCTTGGGCACCGCCTTGGAGGCGGGTAGGAAGCGGGTGCCATATCCGGCGATGGTGATGATGGCTTTCATTTTCGTTCCTCGTTTGCTGGTTGCTCGTTGCTTATCAGTGCTTTCATCAGCCGTCGCACCTCCCCCTCGAAGAACTGCTTCACTTCTTCCCAGTCGAGGGGGATGAGCATCTCGGGCATCGGGTCGGGCCCGGCGTCGTCGAAGTAGGCCAGGTTCTTCAATAGATGGAACATACTGTAGCGCACGCCAGCGTACTTGCGCTCGAAGTGCCGGAAGACCTCCACGAGGGGAAAGACGGTCTGGCATATCTGGTACAGATCTACGAAATCGCGCTTAGTGCCCCGGCTGGAGATCGCCTCCAGCTTCATCGCCGCCAAGTCGGGCAAGTCAGCAACTTGGACTCCCCCAAACTGCAAGAATGATTGCAGCAGGGGGTAAGGGTAGATGAAGAAACTAACCTGCCCGCCATTCAGCGTACCAACGAAGGTCCCGGCTCCCTCGTGAAGAACGGCCAACTCCCCCAGGGGGCCTAGCTCACGACGGGGGAGATCGGTGGGGAACTCTCGCTCGGGGGTGAAGAAGTCCAGGTCGTAGGACCGGCGATGGCCCAGGTGCAGCGCTACGGCGGTTCCACCGGCCAGGTAGAACCGCTCGGCCAGCGGGGTGCGCGCTACCAGGGCCAGATTCTTCCGGGTTGCTGGCGAGAGGACGCGGTCAAACATCGCATCTGCTCCGGTGGGACATCCAGGACAAGCGACCAGAAACGGGCGCTCTTGCGGCTAAGCCCCCGGCTACGACGCAGCGTCTCGACGATCTGCTCCCGTGGGAAGCACTGCATCATCCAGCGCACCTCCGCTACGTCTCCGTACTCTAACACCCGCTCGATGATGTACCGCTCGTGGCCGGGGATGCGCAGCCGGTCGAAGTTGGTATCCCAGAAGAGGGGGCGGAGGAATTTAGGTAGGGGACGGTCACCCATTGTACTCCTCCTTGCCACCGTACTCCACCCGGTGCTCATGTAACGCCACACCGGGGGTGCGTTCCGGCTGTGCCTCGTCGTAGACAAGGATGCCTTTCTCGCGTACCTCGCCCAGCAGGCTCAGGTCGCTGGCAGTCTCGAACTCCTCCGGTGTCAGCCTCAGGGCTTCAATGTCCCCCACTCCGGCCTGCCAGGCCCAAATGGCCAATTGCTCCTGGCGACGTGCGCTCCATCCGTCCTATCAACTCTTGGGCCGCAGCTTCTCTACCGTCTGCTGACAGTGGAATGCCACATCACGGTAGCTTGACAATGTCACATTAGCATAAGACCCTCGCTTTGAAGGCTCCAAGCGGGTCTGTGACCCGCGTCTCCGGCTGAAAGCTCCCATTTTCGGCCAAAGTCGGGGGTCACAGACCCCCTCAGAGCATAACGTGACGTTGTCGAAGTAGTCATCCCCCTTCATTGCGTTGTAGGCAGACCGACGGTCCGCCTCGGCATACTTCAACCACTCTCGAACATCCGCCTCACAGTTCACAGTGACGGCCTCCGCTTATGCCACTGTGCCGCCCGCTCATAGGCGTAAGCCACCCGCAGGATGGTCTCCTCCCCAAAGGCCGGCCCCATCACCTGCATGCCGATGGGCAGCCCCTCGGCATCGAAGCCGCAGGGGACGCTGAGCGCGCAAATGCCGGCCAGGTTCGCCGCGAGGGTGAAGACGTCGGAGAGGTACATCTGAATGGGGTCGTCCACCTTCTCCCCCAGCCGGAAGGCAGTGGTCGGCGTGGTGGGGGCGACGATGACGTCCACCTGCTCGAAGGCCCGGTCGAAATCCTGCTTGATGAGGGTGCGCACCTTCTGGGCCTTGAGGTAGTAGGCGTCGTAGTAGCCGGCGCTGAGGGCGTAGGTGCCCAACATGATGCGCCGCTTCACCTCGGGGCCGAACCCCTGCCCGCGGGTGGCCTCATAGGTGGCCTCCAGGGTGGGCTGCTCCACCCGCAGCCCGTAGCGGACCCCGTCGTAGCGGGCCAGGTTGGCGCTGGCCTCGGCGGGGGCGATGAGGTAGTAGGCCGGCAGGGCGTAGTCGGTATGGGGCAGGCTCACCTCGATCACCTCGGCCCCCAGGTCGGCCAGTTGACCCAGGGCCGCCCGGACCGCCGCCTCTACCTCCGGCTGCATCCCCGGGATGAAGTACTCCCTGGGCACGCCGACCCGCACCCCCCGGACGTCGCCCGTCAGCGCGGTGGTGTAATCCGGGACCGGGGCGTCCATCGAGGTGGCGTCCAGCGGGTCGTGCCCGGCGATGACCCCCAGCAGGATCGCCGCATCGGTGACGTCTTTGGCCAGCGCCCCGATCTGATCCAGCGAGGAGGCGAAGGCGACCAGCCCGTACCGGCTAACCCGTCCATAGGTCGGCTTGAGGCCCACGACGCCGCAGAAAGCGGCCGGCTGGCGGACGCTTCCGCCGGTGTCGGTGCCCAGCGCCCCCAGGCAC